>DTYO01000250.1 GCA_012961845.1 Thermodesulfobacteriaceae bacterium | reverse complement strand
CTGTTGTGACTTGCTTTGTAACTGAAAGCAGACTGCCGAACAGTTCTCTTCAAAACAAATGACCCCTGTCCCAGGCCGGTGCAAAACCGAAATCCATACGGCACAGCGCTGATGGAACAATAAATTTCAGCGCATTTCAGGGAATCATTGAACGTAAGAAGGAGTGACAGGAATGGAAAAAAAGATCCGAAAGATCCTTGTGGCCAACCGGGGGGTACCTGCTGTCCGTGTCATGGACACCTGTAGAGACAGGGGTATAAGGACTACAGCGGTGTACAGCAATCCTGACCGTCTGGCCCACCATGTCAGGCTTGCAGACAGTGCGATCCACATTGGTGAAGCGCCACCACTTGAATCCTATCTGGACATGGAAAAAATGATCAGAGCCGCACTGGAAAGCGGGGCTGATGCAGTCCATCCCGGCTGGGGATTCCTTGCAGAAAACAGCGATTTCGCCCAGATGGTGATAGATGCGGACCTTGCATGGATAGGTCCTCATCCGAAAGTCATCGAGATATTGGGCGACAAAATAGAGTCCAAAAAACTTGCAATAAGGGCCAATGTCCCCACCATACCCGGCCTGAACGATGTCAAGGATGTCAAACAGATAAAAAAATGGCTCAAGGACGAAGATGTCGATTTCCCGATCATGATAAAGGCCTCTGCTGGCGGCGGCGGCAAGGGCATGGTCAAAATCGAATCTGAGGGTGAACTGGCAAATGCCCTGGCTCAAGCCCGCTCCGAGGCACTCAAGTCATTCGGCAACGACACACTGCTGGTGGAAAAGTATATCGAAAGGGGCAGGCACATAGAAGTGCAAGTGGTGGCCGACAAGTATGGAAACGTCATACACCTGTATGAAAGAGAATGCACCCTCCAGCGTCGAAATCAGAAGATAATCGAGGAGGCCCCTTCCCCTTCCATCACCCACGACATCAGGGAAGAAATCTGTTTTACAGCAGTGAGACTTATGCGGGAAATAGGCTATTCTTCCGCAGGAACGGTTGAGTTCATCTATGATTCGGACAAGAAAAAGTTCTATTTTCTGGAGGTCAACACCAGGCTTCAGGTTGAGCACGGCATAACCGAACTCATAACCGGCTTGGATCTGGTGGATGTCATGATCAACGTGGCCGAGGATAAACAATTGCCATTCCGCCAGACCGACATCAGACCCAACAGGTGGGCCCTGGAAGTCCGCGTCAATGCGGAAGATCCCAAGACATTCAGTCCATCTTTCGGCACAATAAGCCGTTTGCAGATACCACAAGGGCCTGGGGTAAGGATCTCCCAGGGAGTATATGAAGGTGCGGACATTCCGCCCTATTATGACTCTCTGGTCATGCTTCTGATGGCAGCCGGGCCCGACAGGATAGCAGCCATCCGGACCATGGACCGCGCGCTGAGCAGGGGGCTCAGAGTCGAGGGTGTCAAAACCCTCCAGCCGCTGCTGCTCAGCATCATCAGGCATGAGTCCTTCAAGGCAGGCAAGTTTTCCACTATGTTTATAGAAAAAAATATGGATGAGCTTGTATCCAAGTTCAAACAGCAAGACCACGAAGACGAAGTCCTCAAGATTGCAAAATATGTAGCCGAGGTCTCTGCACTGGGGCCTCAGAGCTGGATGTGAGAAGATCATGGCTATTGAACACCTTGTAACACCTGGAATGTCTCCAAAGGAAATTGTCAGGCGCCTTCGCGACCTGGAAGGCGTCGCTTTCACATGCACCGGCATGAGAGACGCCGGACAGTCGGACTACAAGAACCGTCACAGAATTTACGACCTGGCCACCCTGGCCCCCATCTACAACAATATGGGGCTGTTCAGCTCGGAATGTCATGGGGGAGCTAGATGGCACGTTGGAATAATGAACAGGAGAGAGGATCCTTTTGAAGAAATCAGGATTCTCAGGGAAAAAATGCCGGATGTGCTGCTTCAGACCCTTATCCGGGAAACCAACCTGTTCGGATACAGGCCATATCCCAGGAATGTCATCGAATATGTGGTTTCACAGGTGGATATAGATGTATGGCGCTGTTTCTCATTCCTGAATGACGTCAGGAACATGAGGACGGTGGCCGAAGTGGTGATGAAACGCGGACGTCTGTTTCAGCCGGCCATATCGTTCACCCAAGCCGACTGGACTACCAATGAATACTATCTCGGCGTGACTAGGGACATGGTCGACCTGTGCGGCGGTACAGATGAGATCATACTCTGCATTAAGGATATGGCAGGTGTCGGCACACCTGAACGGATCAGCAGCCTGGTAGATGCACTGAAACAGGCCTACCCAGACCTCGTGATACAGTATCATCGTCATGCAACGGATGGCATGGCCCTCCCCGCCCTTCTGGCCGCTGCCAGGGCCGGAGCCAAGATACTCGATGTAGAAGAAGATTCTCTGACCAGATTTTATGGAGAGGCTCCCATCCTCAGCGTCTATGCATTTCTGACGGAAGCCGGCATAAGAGTCCATCTTGACAGGGAATCTACAGAAATGGCTGTGCAGAAAGTCAGAGAGTGGATCGGCCATTATGAATGGGCCGAATCGCCGTTCAAGGGTTTTGATCAGACAGTATCCGTGCACAAGATGCCTGGTGGTGCCTTTCCCAGTTCATTTGAACAGGCAGAAAAAGGCGGCTTTCTCCACCGCATGCCAGCCATACTTAAGGTCATGTCCCTGTTTAACAGGATAGTGAAATATTTCGACGTGACCCCCGGTTCACAGATTACATGGGTAACATGCAGTGGAATAGTAAACAAGACCGCAAAGGAAAAAGGCGAGGCAAGTGTGGACCAAGTCATCAAGCTGCTGACAAAGTTCGTGGAAGAAAAAGACCAGGACATCTCTGCCATGACCGAGCATGAGCAGAAACAGCTTCTGACCATGTTCAGGACTGCACCCGGCGACTTCAAGAATCTCATTCTGGGAGGCTACGGAAGATTGCCTATGGGCTGGCCTGCAGACTGGCTCTACCAGAGCACCTTCGGAGACGAATGGCAGGAAAAAATAAAAAGCCGCACCGATCTGTCGCCGCTTGAGACAGTAAAGGACGACGACCTCAACAACCTCATGACCCAGCTGAAGGAAACCCTGGGAAGAATACCTACGGAAGAAGAATTCATCCTATACCTGATGCATCCCAAAGATGCCGTTGGATTCATCGAGTTCAGGGAAAAATTTGGTGAAGCCCCCCTAGTCATCCCGACCGATGTATGGAGAGAAGGTCTCAAACGGCCTGGTGACAGGGTTGAGTTTGAGATATTCGGCAAACCATACTGCATAGAGCTTGTCTCCGTAGGCAAGGAATACGAAGGCCTTATACATGTTGTCATGAAGGTCAACAACAAGACCAGAGTCTACAAGGTTAAGACTCCCAGGGCCAAGAAAGAAACGGTCAGGATGGCCAAAGGACCTCTACAGGTGGGGGCCCCCATAAATGGAAACATCTGGAGGACGGGCAACCCTAAACGCGGCACACTCAAGGTCGGCGACATTATCCACAAGGGAGAAGAGATAGCAAACCTCGAGGCAATGAAGATGGAAAATGCCATCTTGGCTCCTTTTGATGCACAGGTAGTGGACATATGTGTCAAACTGAATGACACCGTGCAGGAAGGCCAGCTCATGTTCGAACTGAAGAGGATGTGAACAGCTATTCATTCTCCGATGGTCCTCTGAAAAATCCCGGATGGCTGGGGGTTGCTTCCCTGCACCTGAAGGAAACAGATTCTACCAACTCCTTTCTGCTGAGAAACAGGGGTCTGCTTCTCAGGAAAGGTTTGGTGGTATATGCCGACCGGCAGACCAGCGGCCGGGGAAGAAAAAACCGGTCATGGGAGCAGGGTTCCGGTCGGCATCTCTTTTTCTCTGCCGTGATACATCCTGAAATCCCCGCAAGCATGATTCCATCGCTGACTGTTTTTACAGGCCTCGCAGTATTTCGAGCACTGCACACCATCCCTGTACCTGATCTGAGCATCAAATGGCCGAATGATATTCTCGCAGGCAGCAGAAAAATCAGCGGTGTTCTGTGTGAATCTCTTGAACTCCGGGGACAGAACATTGTTGTGGCCGGAATAGGAGTAAACATAGAAGGTGATGAAACCCAGTATCCTACTGAGCTGGCAGGAAAGATATCCACCATTGAAAGGGAGACAGGCAGGTTCATCCCGCCGTATGCGCTGATGGAAATGATACTTGCCGAACTGGATCAGATCATGGACATGGTGCACAGCGGCTGTTCAGTTCAGCTGATCAGGGAATGGGAGGAACACTCCAGTTCAATTGGCAGGAAGGTAAAATTCACTGATTCGGGCCGCCATGATACCGGAATAATACAGGGCCTGGACGAAAAAGGACGTCTCATGGTAGAGACAGCTCACCAAAAGACCCGGTGCATCGTCTCTGGCGAGATAATCCCGAACTGATTTGTTCCAGACCACAGAAAGGCAGGGCCTGAGCCACACGGCGCAGATATTCAGGGCGACGGACAGACAGGCTGTGCTCGCTTCCTGCCCCGTGATTTCAGATTATGCCGTAAAGTGACCCACCTTTTACCCCCAGACGCTCCACCTTCCGTGTAATCTTCGGATCTTCCACAAGCGGCGGAGCATGATGGGGCTTCAGTCTGGCATCTATCACCAGTGATCTGGTACAGCCCCAGTGCCTGTGGTCCGTAAAACTGCCCACCCCGTGAATATCGCTTGCAGGATCTGACCTAGTAAACGTAATCCACAGAAAATTTCTGAGGCTTTCGCTGCAGAATGCTGAATCGTCTACAAGGACAATCATGGGTATTCCCTGAATGCAGTCGGTATTTTCCATGAAGCGGGTAAACAAACCGACGGCCTTTTCAAGGGTATCCCCGGATTCACAGGGAGGTGCCGCCACCGCCATTATGCCTGGAAGAACCATGACAGGCGAATGAAAACCCGGTGGAAGCCTGAGATCCCCTGGGAGACTCCCGGCCAGTTCCCTGATCCCCGGACCTGCAGCGGCCATGATCACCTTTGAACCACGGTTCAGACCTGTTCCAGAATAGTCAAGGGTATCCATGGTGGTTCTGGTCTGGAAATGCACATCCCGTCTCCAGTCTACCCTTTCCAGAAAATGGCATAGATACTCGTCCACCCTTGAACAATCGATGGAAGGATTATCCTCCCCTGCCACAATAAACAGATACTTTGCCAGAGAACACTGTCCGAATCCCAGAAGGGCATTGGCTATGGTGATTATCTCCTGCGGGAACCTTTCCCTGTACGGGCAGTAACGTTCACTGCCCACGGCAAGGAGGAGAGGATGCACTCCTGCTGCATCTACTGCGTGAACAGCCCTCAGGCCCGAAATTTCTCTGGGCACCATAGGTGCTGTTATTTCATGGATCAACCTTCCG
>DTYO01000249.1 GCA_012961845.1 Thermodesulfobacteriaceae bacterium | reverse complement strand
TTGGTTTTTAGGTGATCAAAACCTTTACAAGGAAAAGTGCCTTTTTTCTACTTTTCATAATCCACACAATATATTTTACACTGCCATGCTGGATTTTCAACATAGAGAGCCGGATGACTCTAATGGGTTAAGTTAAGGTATAACAAAATAATATTATTCACATAAGTTTGAGTGAAAAAAAGCACTAAGTGTATTAATGTTTGTAAACACTTGTCATTAATATTCTAAATCTATAATATAAACAAAAGCACCTGTTGTGAAAATTTACACTCTCACTTTTTATGATATAATGCTCGTTATGTAATTTTGATTGTGATAACTATTACTAATAGTATTGCTGAATTAAGTGGTTGACAAATAAAAGTCTAAAGTATAATAAATCGTGTTATATATTCATGTGAACTATATAGGTTACCCTATGCCTGGCATAGTTTTATCGACAGGTTCATAGGGGTAGGCTGGCAGACTGTTGAGAAATGCAAGGGAGGGCAGGAAATGAGTGAAACTGTCTATAGCATTTGTGGAATGTGCGCGGTGCGATGTCCCATCAAGGTAGAGGTGGATGATGGCGGTCGGGTACAGTGGATAGAAGGCAACCCGAATGATCCAGGGATGGGTACCAGCCTTTGTGCCAAGGGAGTGGGCGGCAAGGCTCTACTCTATGATACAGAAAGACCTCAGCGCCCCATGATACGTACAGGGGCACGGGGGTCCGGAGAATGGCGGCAGGCCACGTGGGATGAGGCTCTAGAATACATTACTGAAAAGCTCAAGGATATCATTTCCAAGCATGGTGCGAAAGCGGTGCTCTTGAGTGACAGGGGCGGCCCTTTTGCTGATATCCGCAAGGCCTTTGTGAAGGCCATAGGGTCTCCGAACTACTGTAATCACGACTGCACCTGCGGAAGAAATACCCATCATGCCTCCAAGTCGGTTTATGGACGTGGGCGGACCGGATTCGCCTATGATTTCAAGAACTGCAAACACATTGTTCTCTTCGGCAGGAATATCACGGAATCCATAAAGGTCAAGGAAGTACGTCAGTTTGTCAAGGCTGTAAAGAACGGCGCCCGTGTTACATATATAGATCCCAGGGCCACCAACACTACATCTAAGGCCACTCGTTACTGGCAGATCAGGCCCGGCACTGATTATGCCCTTCTGCTGGGCATAGCCAACTGCATCGTCAACGAAGGTTTGTACGATAACGATTTTGTCAATAAATACGTGACAGGGATGGCGGAGTTCCAGAGTTTTCTGACGCCTTACACCCCTGAATGGGCAGAGAAGGAAACCGGGATTCCTGCAGATGAGATAGTGGCTTTCTGCAGAGAGGTCGCCGGTGACGCTCCCAGCGTGATCTTCCATCCCGGATGGATGCTGGCCAGATACAGCGACTCATTCTACGCCAGCCGCATGATCCACATAATCAACGCCCTGATGGGCAATATCGAAGTCAAGGGAGGGCAGATTTATCCCAAGACTCCGAAGGATGCCGGAAAGTCTGGGTTGAAAAGTCTTGGGGCCGATATACCTGGAGTGAGCGACCCCAGGGCTGACGGCTGTGGTACCACATACAAACAGTTTGACAAGGGGCCGGGACTCCTTCAGCTTGCGTACAAGGCCATTGATACTGGAGAGCCTTATCCCGTCAAGGCCTACATCGTATGCAGGCATGATCCGCTTCTGTCCATGCCAGATCCCGAGGAACAGAAAAGGATTTTGAACAAGCTTGATCTGCTGGTGGCGGTGGATGTCAACTATAGTGAGACCGCCTGGTTTGCAGATGTGATCCTTCCGGACTGCACATATCTGGAGAGGGCTACCATACTTCGAACAGAGAAAGGGCTTAAGCCTGGTTTCGGCAGGCGTCAGAAGGCAGTCGATCCTGTTTACGACACCAAGCCTGACTGGTGGATATGGACTCAGCTTGCCAGGATGCTGGGCAAGGGCGAGTACTTCCCGTACGAATCAATTGAAGATATCTGGAATTATCAGCTTCAGGGAACTGGAGTCACGATAGAAGATTTTGAGGCCAAAGGTTTTGTCAGGCTGGCTGAGGAGCCGATCTGGTACGATCGGGATGACCTCAAGTTCGGCACTCCGTCCGGAAAGATTGAACTCGTGTCTTCAAAATGGGAAGAGATGGGGGTGCCGTCCTTCAAGGCCTATGAGAGCCCGGCAAGCCCGTCGTCGGGGACATACCGCCTCCTGTTCGGGAGGTGTGGTTATCAGGCCCACGGGCAGTCTCATAACAACCCGGTATTGGCTGAACTCCTGGGTACCAATGAGCTCTGGATCAATACGGCCGAGGCCGGAAAACTTGGGATTCAGGACGGCGATATGGTCGAGATTTCCAATGAAAGCGTAACCGGAGAGATCAGGGCGAAGGTTACGGACTTTATCCACCCCGAGGCGGTTTTCATGCTGCATGGCTATGGCAGGACGGTACCTGTTCAGACCAGGGCATTTGGAAAAGGTCTTGCAGACCAGGCCTTTGAAAGGGGTCTGCTGGATGTGTGGGACCCGGCTGGCGGAGGAATTTCGCTGTGTGAGTGTTTTGTTCAGGTGAAACCTGCGTAAACGAGGAGTTCAGATTATGAGTAAATATCAGATAGAGCAGGATCTCACGTTGTGTATCGGCTGCCTGGCATGCGAGGCGGCCTGCAAGGAGAAAAACAGTGTCCCGGAAGGAGCATTTTACTGCAAGATGATTTCCGTTGGCCCCAGGCTCGCCAAGGGGATACCGGTGACTGATTTTGTGTACATGAACTGTTTCCACTGCGAGCAGCCATGGTGTGTTGAGGCGTGTCCGACCGGTGCCATGCAGCGCAGAGGCAAGGATGGGATTGTGTTCGTGGAGGGGGACTTGTGTGTTGGCTGCAAGGCCTGCATGAAGGCCTGCCCATGGGGAGTTCCTCAGTGGAACATCAATACGGGCAAGGTTATCAAGTGTGATCTCTGCAGGGACCGAATTGACCAGGGGCTGGAGCCTGCCTGCACTACCAAGTGTACAACCGGAGCCATCCGGCTCGTAACGCCGCAAGCGGCATCAAAGAAAAAGAGAAGGGAATTTGCCGAAAAGATGCTGCGCGCCGAAAAATAGTCATCAGATTTCACCCCTCTGCTGCATGTGTTGTGATGTTGTGGGAATAAAAAAGTCCTCCCTGTCACGGGAGATTAGCGGAAGAAGGTAAAACTAATTATGCCTGGATCGTATCTTCCTTCAGATTATATGTCCGTATTGTTCCTGTTGCTTTTTGCTCTCGGCTTTGGCGTGGCAGCAATTGCTCTCGGGCAGTTGCTGCGCCTGCGCAGGCCGTATCACGAGAAGCTCGTGGCCTATGAGAGCGGAAATGAACCAACGGAGCTGCCAAGGTTTCGTTTTTCTGTGAAGTTTTACCTGATCGCCATACTTTTTGCAGTGTTTGATGTGGAGTGTATCTTTCTCTATCCATGGGCGATTGTGTATGACAAGCTTGGTTTGTTTGCGTTTGCAGAGATGCTGATTTTCATATTTCTGCTACTTGCAGGCTATGTATATGCTTGGGGAAAGGGGGCTCTGACGTGGGAACGATAAGGTCAGAGATGATGAAAATGAAAAATGCTGCCGGAATGATGGGACTGAGGCCGTCGTCCAATGTAGTCGAACTGGAAGATGGTGTAAAGGTTATTCCAGGAGGAAATACATTTATTGCTCCGCTGGACAAGTTGATTAACTGGGGGCGGGCCAGCTCTATATGGCCGGTCACCTTCGGCTTGGCCTGATGCGCTATTGAGATGATGGCTGCCGGGAGCAGCCACCATGATCTCGACAGGCTGGGGATCATATTCAGAGCCAGCCCTCGCCAGGCGGACGCCATGATCGTGGCGGGTACCGTAACGAAAAAGATGGCGCCGGTGGTCCGCAGAGTTTACGACCAGATGCCTGAGCCCAGGTATGTGGTGGCCATGGGCAGCTGTGCCTGCAGCGGTGGCGTCTTCAATACCTATCACACTGTGCAAGGGGCAGACGAATTTATACCGGTGGATGTATATGTGCCGGGTTGCCCTCCTAGACCTGAAGCCCTTCTTGAAGGCCTTATCCGCCTGCAGGAACGAATAACAAAGGAGCAATTTAGGTGGAGCTGCTGGAGATAGTCGAAAAATTACGGGAAGCCTTTCCTGGTGAAATACTGGAATGGATTGAGCACCGCGGACAGATGGGGGTGATCGTGCGGAGGGATCGGATACTGGAGATGTGCCGGTTCCTGCACGATGATTCTGAAATCCAGATGAACCACCTCATGGATCTCTGCGGTGTGGACTACGGTGACAGAAAAGATGTCCGTTTCGAGGTGGTGTACAACCTCTACTCCATTCCTCTCAGACACATGATCCGCCTCAGAGCACAGGTGCCCGAAGATGACTGCCGAATCGACTCGGTGACCTCTCTGTGGACCGGGGCGGACTGGCATGAGCGTGAAACCTACGACCTTATGGGGATTGTATTCGAAGGTCACCCTGACCTCAGGCGAGTTCTTCTTCCTGAAACCTGGGAAGGTCATCCCCTCAGGAAGGATTACCCGGTACAGGGGCCTGAAAAAGAATGGAGTGGATACGAAGAGGTCAAGGCTGTGGCCAGACGGCTGAAAAAGTACGATTTCTACGGTGCGGCTGAGTGGACAGACGAAGAGGAATCTCGGGCCCGGGCAGGAGAGGCAGGTTATGTCAAGGAATGAAGAACGCATTGCAGATGTTTCGGGGGATGCCCTGAGCGAAGTGTTTGAAGTCCAGATGGGGCCGCAGCATCCTGCGACCCACGGAGTGTTGAAACTCAACCTGGTACTTGATGGTGAAACAGTCCTGTCCTGCAAACCTGATGTCGGGTATCTGCACAGGGGCATAGAGAAGCTTTCCGAAAACCTCACATATTCACAGTCAATGCCCCTTACCGACCGTCTTGACTACATGTCGGCCATTGCCAACAATACCGGATACTGCCTGGCAGTGGAGACGCTCCTGGGAATAGAGGCACCTCTGAGGGCAAAGTACCTGCGTACTATGATCTGTGAGATGTCCCGTATTGCAAGTCACCTCCTGTGGATTGCCACTCATGCCCTGGACATAGGAGCCATGACGGTGTTCCTTTATGCGTTCAGGGAACGTGAACTCATTTTGGAAATGTTTGAGGAGCTCTGTGGAGCAAGGCTCACGCCGAGTTATCCCAGAATCGGAGGTGTGCGTCAGGATGTCACGCGAGAGTTCATGGACCGGCTGGAGAAGTTTATAGCGGAATTCCCGTCCAGGCTCGAGGAATACGAAACACTGATCGATACAAACAGGATCTGGCTCAAGCGCACCAAGGGTATCGGCATAATTCCGGCGGAGCAGGCGATAGGGCTTGGACTTACAGGGGCGTCGCTCAGGGGATCGGGTGTGGACTATGACATCAGGAAACACAGGCCTTATGACGCATATCCATATGTAGACTTCGAAGTACCCATAGGTATATCAGGCGATGTGTACGACCGGTACAGATGCCGGATGGAGGAATTCCGCCAGTCTGTCAGAATAATCAGACAGTGCATGGAACAGCTCCCTCCAGGGCCGATTATAGCCGATGATGCACCTGATCTAGTGATGGAACTTAAGCCGCCCAGGAAAGTAATGGCGGGAAGCACAGGCCCGTCACCGCTGAAGACCGCGCTGATAAGGCTTGTTGAGGACCGCCAGGCGTATATGGAGGGAGATGTATACGTCTCGACGGAAGTCCCCAAAGGTGAACTTGGGTTCTATTTTGTGAGTGACGGACGTGGAATGCCATACCGAATGCATATCAGATCTCCATCGTACATCCATATAGGGGCCTTGGGGGTCATCTGCGAAGGTGAACTGGTGGCGGACATAATAGCCAATATCGGAAGCCTGGATGTAGTGCTTGGTGAGTGTGACAGGTGATTGTAACCGGGTGAACACTTCTGGCGGCATGGAAAAGAGGGTTATAGATCATGGTAATTGAAATTCTCTTGACGATATTGTTGATCGTCGTTGTCTTCAGCGTAATAATGCTCCACGTAGCATATGCCACCTACTTCGAAAGGAAGGTCATCGGACATATGCAGGTGCGTATGGGACCCATGCGCGTGGGGCCACACGGTCTGCTTCAGCCCATCGCAGACGGAATAAAGCTGTTTTTCAAGGAAGATGTATTCCCTGAAACGGCTGACAAACCTACTTTCTACGCGGCTCCCATAATCTGTCTTGTAGCCGCTCTCACTTCCATAGCAGTCATTCCTTTCTGGGAGGGCATGGCTATCTCCGATATCAATATCGGGCTCCTGTTCATCCTGGCCATGAGTTCTCTTGCTGGTTGGGGAGTGGTGCTTGCCGGCTGGGCGTCAAATTCGAAGTATGCATTTCTCGGTGGGCTCAGGGCCTCAGCCCAGATCATCAGTTATGAGATCGCCATGGGGCTGAGCATTGTCGGTGTCATGATGATGGCTGGCTCTCTCAACATGTCTGAAATAGTAAAGGCACAGGCCCAGAGTCCTTTCGGAATCTATGCCATTCCGCAGGTACTGGGATTTTTCGTGTTCCTAGTGGCCATGCTGGCAGAGACGAATAGGACGCCGTTCGACATGCCTGAATGTGAAAGCGAACTGGTTGCTGGATACTGTACCGAATATGCCGGCTTCAGGTTTGCACTGTTTTTCCTCGGTGAATACGTGGGCATGATAGTTATGGCCAGTGTCGGTACCATCTGTTTTCTGGGAGGCTGGACAGGCCCGTTCGAAGTCCCCTTTTTCCCGATAATATGGTTCATGCTCAAGGTGTATTTTCTGATCTTCTTTTTCTACTGGGTGAGGGCCACCCTTCCGAGATATCGTTATGACCAGATAATGGCGCTTGGGTGGAAGGTCCTGATCCCGCTGGCTCTTGGTAACGTTATCCTCACCGGAATAATGAAGACTTTTGTGTGGCATTGAACTTTCCAGGGTGCGGACTGATATTGGAGTGATCAAGCAGAAAAAAACCTCAAGAAGAAATAGGATGATTATTCAATACAAGAAAAAACGCGGTTGGCTGGGGACGGTATTTTTGGTGGAGATCCTCAAAGGGATGGGCCTGACTCTGCGCAGGATGTTGTCCAGGTCTGTTACTAGGCAGTATCCTGAAGAACGGCCTGAAATCAGGATAGGTTTCAGGGGTCAGCATGCACTGGCCAGGGATCCTGTGACAGGAGGCAGCAGGTGTGTGGCCTGCATGAGGTGTGCCGTAGTGTGTCCATCGAGGTGTATTCACATAGAGTACAAAAAGGATGAACAAACCGGGGTCCGTGAGGTCCAGAGCTATGCCATAGAAGCCCTTCGCTGCATTTATTGCGGATACTGTGAAGAAGTCTGTCCTGTGAATGCAGTCATTCTGACAGAAGTATACGAATATGCCGCCTACAAGCGTGATGCATTCTATTTTGATGAAGAACAGCTTCTCAAAAACTGGGACCGATTTATTGAGGAGAGCAGATATGATCCTACAAAATATGTAAATCCGTTCTGGAGGCCGAGAGGTATTGATGAACGTACGCTGGCAGGGCCGAGGAGGAGGTCTGTCCCCGATGACTGGAAGATGGAGAATCAGTGGGTGGGTACAGGTATGACGAAATCCCGGAAGACCGGGGCCCGCTGTGACGTAGGAGGCCACTGATGCTAACTCTACCACAATTCTTTTTTATTTATTTTGCTCTGGCCATCATTTTTCTTGCAGGGATGGCAGTCAATGTCCGGAACCCGGTACATAGCGTTCTGCTGGTCCTGGCCATGTTTTTCCATATGGCTGGAGTATATCTCATGCTGAATGCCGAATTTCTTGCTGCTGTTCAGGTTATAGTCTACGCAGGAGCGGTACTGGTCCTGTATCTGTTTGTGGTCTTCCTTGTAAACATAAAGGAAGAGATACGTCTGAAGAGATTTATTGGGAGCTATACTACCGGCAGGGTGATAACCATAGGAATGCTGGCCACCCTTCTGGCAGCAGCCTGGTCCTTCAAACTGGGCCCTGCGGGAACATGGAGTATTGAGGCTGTCAGGGAAATAACCCACACTAGGGCACTGGGTATTGAGATGTTCAGCCATTACATGCTGCCCTTTGAGATTGCAGGTGTGATTCTGCTGGTGGCGGTAGTCGGCGGAATGGCCCTTGCCAAGAAGGACAGGAACAGGGCTACGACCACTGAGGAGCGAAGGGCATTGATGAGGGGGGAGGAGTTGGGCGAATGATACCTGTTAACTGGTACTTGACTCTTGCTGCTGTACTGTTCTGTATAGGCGTTTACGGGTTTCTTACCCGGCGCAATGTGGTCATCATGCTGCTTTCCGTGGAGTTGATGCTGAATGCGGTGAATCTGAATCTTGTGGCCATAAGTCATTATATGCAGGACCTGAGCGGTCAGATTCTGACTTTCTTCGTGATTGCAGTCGCTGCTGCCGAGGCGGCCATTGGCCTGGCTATCATAGTGACAGTATTCAGAAACAGGCGGACAGTTCTCGGGGATCAGATCACCGAGCTCAGGGGATGATGGATATGAAACGAGTAATACAGAAGGCTATAACAGATTATTGCCGCTCTGAGAAATGGGCCGTGTTTGCAGTAATTGCATTGCTGGTACTGGCATGGTGCGGAACCGTCTGTGCATCGGGTGATCCTGGCCATGGAGAATTGCTTGTCGGAGGGGGAGAAGTGCATGGAACCGCCCCTCATGGAATACCGGGCGGTGGCGAACAGGATGAGTTGGCGCACGGGGAACACCATGGTGACGTCGGACATGAGGGAGGTTTGTGGACATATCAGAAACTTAATACCAGACAGGAGCTGCCTTTCTATCTGCTTCTTATTCCCTTTTTACCTCTGGCTTCATTCATATTTACCATATTGTTTGGCAAAAGACTGGGAGAGAAACATGCTCACTGGGTTCCCATCGCTGCCGTGCTGACGTCCTTCGTCTGTGCGTTGATCGCCCTGAAGGAAGTAATGAATGGAAACAGAATCAACTGTGATCTATATACCCTGATTTCTTCAGGGAGCCTGAATGTATCGGTTGGATTCCTGCTGGACGAGCTGACGGCTGTGATGCTCATTGTGGTTACAAGTATCAGCTCGCTGGTTCACATCTATTCTGTGGGGTATATGCACGGGGACGGAGGTTATTACCGATTTTTCTCATTTCTCAGTCTGTTCACCTTCTCAATGCTGATGCTGGTTACCGGCAACAATTTCATCCAGTTGTTTTTTGGATGGGAGGCTGTGGGGCTATCGTCATACCTGTTGATTGGATTCTGGTTCAACAAGACTTCCGCGGCAGATGCCGGAAAGAAGGCATTTATAGTGAACCGGTTCGGAGACTTTGGCTTTGCACTGGGAGTTATACTCATATTCCTGCTGTTCGGTACACTTCACTACGAACCTGTGTTCAGCCAGGCCACAAAGATGGTTGGCCAGTCCTATACGCTGCTCGGTATGACTTTTGATATGCCGACACTGGTAGCTCTGCTCCTGTTCTGTGGAGCTGTAGGTAAGTCGGCTCAGATTCCACTTCATGTCTGGCTTCCGGATGCCATGGAAGGTCCTACGCCGGTCAGTGCTCTGATCCATGCGGCTACAATGGTCACAGCTGGTGTGTTTCTGGTTGCCAGATGCAACCCCATATTCGGCCTTTCACAGTTTGCGCTGGACGTAGTGACTGTGGTGGGGGCTGTGACCTGTCTGTT
This sequence comes from Thermodesulfobacteriaceae bacterium, assembly GCA_012961845.1. Classification (GTDB taxonomy): domain Bacteria; phylum Desulfobacterota; class Dissulfuribacteria; order Dissulfuribacterales; family UBA3076; genus DTYO01. Next base: position 4,030 of record DTYO01000249.1, on the reverse strand, counting down.
TGCGGCGACTATTGCCTTGGTCCAGACAGACATCAAGAGGGTGGTGGCCTATTCCACTGTCAGCCAGCTGGCTTACATGTTCATAGGCTGTGGTGTAGGTGCCTATGGAGCCGGCATATTTCATCTGTTCACACATGCCTATTTCAAGGCTCTCCTGTTTCTAGGGTGCGGTAGCGTGATTCATGCCATGAGCGATGAACAGGATGTCAAATATATGGGCGGGCTCAAGAAATACCTGCCTGTAACATACTGGACTATGCTTCTGGCATCTCTAAGTATTTCCGGTGTTCCTGGTCTGGCAGGTTTCTTTAGCAAGGACGAAATTCTGGCCATGTCATATGCCTCAACCAGCGGGGCGGGAAAGTTTGCCTGGGCCATTGGAACTCTGGTGGCATGTATGACGGCATTTTATTCCTTCAGACTGTTTTTCCTGACCTTCCACGGCAAATTCCGCGGCACCGAAGAACAGAGAAAACATCTGCACGAATCGCCCAGAAACATGACCATTCCCCTGTGCCTGCTGGCTTTTGGTGCAGTTGCATCAGGGTGGGTCGGGATTCCTGCAGCCCTAGGCGGAGGCGCTCACTGGTCTCATTTCCTCCAGCCTGTGGTCGGACATCCCGCTGTACATCTCTCACACGCCACCGAATGGAAACTCATGTGTCTTTCTGTCGGAGTCGGCCTGTTCGGCATAGCCGCGGCCTACGTCATGTATGTACTGAAACCAGGGGTACCTGTGCGCATCGCCGCGACCTTCTCACTGGCCTACAGGTGGCTGTACAACAAGTACTATGTAGATGAACTTTACTTTGCCACTATAGTTCAGCCTACTATCAATATCGGCAGGAAGGTTCTGGTCAAGGTGACGGACGGCATAATGATAGAAGGGATAGTTAATGGTATACCCAAATCCATCGGGGTCATCAGTGGACAGTTGCGGCGCATGCAGACAGGCAGGGTGCATCACTACCTTGCTTATATGGCAAGTGGCGCTTTCATCATCCTTTTCTGGATGCTAAAGAGGTAGAATAATGGACTTTCCTCTATTAAGTATACTCATCTTTTTTCCAGTGTTAGGGGGCCTGCTTCTGCTTCCGATTTCCAAGGAGAAAGCAGGGGTAATCAGAGGAGTGGCTCTGCTCATCAGTGGTATCGAGATGTTAATCGCTCTGCCCCTGTGGTTTAATTTTGACAAGACTACTCATCTCATGCAGTTCGTGGAACGAAAATCGTGGATTCCCGCATGGAACGTGGAATACTACTTGGGAGTAGACGGCATCAGTGTGCTTTTCGTTCTTTTGTCCACACTGGTAACAGTACTGTGTGTTCTGGTGTCGTGGACGGCAATAGAGACGAAGGTGAAGGAATTCTTCGTGTCTCTGCTGGTTCTGGAAGGCGCCATGATAGGGGTATTCTGTGCGCTGGATTTCTTCCTCTTCTATATTTTGTGGGAAGCCATGCTTATCCCGATGTTTCTGATAATCGGGGTATGGGGTGGACCTAACCGAGTATATGCCGCAGTAAAGTTCTTTCTGTACACCCTGGTGGGCAGTCTGCTGATGCTTGTCGGAATCATTACCCTTTATTTCAAGGGTGGTCATACCTTTGATATACTTGCCCTGGCATCTCAGTCATATCCACTTAAGATGCAGATGGTGCTTTTCTGGGCGTTCTTTGCTGCTTTTGCAGTCAAGGTGCCCATGTGGCCCGTGCATACGTGGCTGCCAGATGCCCATACCGAGGCCCCTGCGGCAGGTTCGGTAGTTCTGGCCGCTATATTGATCAAAATGGGAGCATACGGTTTCCTGAGATTCAGCATGCCGATCTGTCCGGATGCCGCAAAGGCCATGATGGTTCCCATGATAGTGCTGTCTCTGATAGGTATAGTTTACGGTGCGGTTATCTGCCTTGCCCAAACGGATCTGAAACGTCTGATCGCATACAGTTCCGTCAGTCACATGGGTTACGTAACCCTTGGTATTTTTGCCATGAATACCCAGAGTATGGAGGGTGGCATACTGCAGATGATCAATCACGGTATAGTCACCGGGGCGCTCTTCCTTTCAATAGGAATAATCTATGAGAGAACTCACACCAGAGTGATCGCGGACTACGGCGGAATGGCCTCGCACATGCCCATCATGGCAGCTCTCTTCTTGCTGTTTACCATGGCCGCTGTGGGGCTTCCTGGGACAAATGGATTCATCGGTGAATTCATGATCCTTCTCGGAGGGTTTGTAGCCAGGTCGTGGGCCGGAGTAGTGGCCGCCACCGGAGTCATAATAGGAGCGGGTTATATGCTGTGGCTGTATCAGAGGGTATTTTTCAATCCTGTCAATGAGAAGGTTGTCGGGCTGCCTGACCTCAACAACAGGGAGCTTGCCACTCTTCTACCCATGGTGGCTTTAATACTCTGGGTGGGGCTATATCCTAACGCCATGTTGAGTTACATGCATGTTTCCGTGGCCCATTTACTGGAGCAGGTGACTGGAAACCCGGTGGGTACCGGTGATGCCGTTGGATCGCTGGCAGCTCTGGTTGGTCAGGCCGGTGAGGTAATTTCAGCAGGAGGATTGCATTAGTCATGAATATTATGGACTCTTTTCCTTTTCCCAGTCTGGTTCCAATAATCCCCGAAATTGCCATGTTGAGCCTGGGGGTCCTGCTGGTATTCGCTGATCTGGTGAGCAACCGCAGACTGCAGATACTGCCCTGGCTGACAGTGGCAGGAACTCTGCTGTGTATGGGGCTCCTCTATGCCAACCAGGGGGGAGAATCCTTTGGCGGCATGTTTCAGGCTGACAGCTACAGTTTTTTCTTCAAGAATCTGATACTGATCAGCGTAATTTTCACTTCTCTGATTTCAGAGAGATACCTTCCGGTTGTCAGCCTGCGCAACGGAGAATATTACAGTCTTCTGGTATTTGCCGCTGTGGGCATGATGTTTATGGCCTCTGTCGCTGATCTTGTGCTTCTGTACATGGGACTTGAACTCATGGCCCTGAGTGTTTACTGCATGGTGGGCCTACTCAAGCAGGAAACCAGGTCCAACGAGGCGGCTCTGAAATATTTCCTTATGGGGGCATTTTCATCGGGTCTTCTGCTCTACGGAATCTCCCTAGTCTATGGAATGACCGGTACTACAAAGCTGGTACTGCTTGCCCAAAGGCTTACTGAGCTTGGAATAACTGAAAACCCTGCCCTGCTTGCTGGAGTGGGCCTTATACTGGCCGCATTTCTCTTTAAGGTTGCAGCCGTTCCTTTCCACATGTGGACACCTGACGTCTATGAAGGGGCTCCCACTTCAGTCACTGCCTTTATGTCTGTGGGCCCAAAGGCAGCCAGTTTCGCTGTACTGGGGCGGGTTTTTTTTCTGGCATTTTCGGAAGTACATATTCACTGGGGGCCGATTCTGGCGTGCATAGCTCTATTTACCATGGGTATCGGGAATATTATGGCGCTTTCCCAGAAAAGTATAAAGAGGATGCTTGCCTATTCGGCGATCGCCCATGCCGGTTATGCTCTACTGGGGGTGCTTGCCGGGACCAGTGAAGGACTTTCAGCCACAATGAACTATCTCTTGGTCTATGCCTTCATGAACATGGGGGCCTTCGGAATAATCATCATGCTGTGCCAAAAGGAACAGAGGGGGGAAGATCTTGAGGATTACCGTGGGCTTGCAAAGCAGCATCCGATGGTTGCAGCCCTTATGCTGATTTTCATGTTTTCTCTGACGGGCATTCCTCCAACTGCCGGCTTCGTAGGCAAGTTCTATCTGTTCATGGCAGCCATTAATGCAGGCTATACCGGAGTTGTCATCGTTGCTGTGGTGTTCAGTGCCATTTCTGCATATTTTTATCTACGGGTAGTGAGATACATGTATATGCTGGATCCAGAGAAAGATGTTGTGGTCAATGTCTCTCCAGGACTTTCCACAGCGCTTGTTCTCAGTGTCATCGGAGTACTGGGACTTGGGCTTGTGCCTGGGTCAATCTTACATGTTGCCGCAGCATCAATAATAGGCATTGAC
>DTYO01000248.1 GCA_012961845.1 Thermodesulfobacteriaceae bacterium | reverse complement strand
GCCTCGGAAAGGGTTCTGCCGTGGTAGTTGCCCTTTATAGCGTGACCCTGCATTTTTGCCACCGCGAGTATTCCTATGGAAAATACAGCAAGAGCTATCAAGACCTCTATGAGAGTAAAACCCTTCTGGTCTTTCTGTTTCATCTAAATCCCCATATTCCTGCATTTGACGACAGTTTCAAGTAGACGCCGTCTGATGTTGTCATTCGGAGTTATGTGCTTGGGACCTACAACATACGTGGCGGTATTTGAAAAACTCCTGTCAGGATGTTTCGCCCTCGCCAACATCCAGACCCTGACTCCCATAATCTGGGCCGTTCCCGGAACTGCGCCGTCCGGCAGAGGAGCGGCACCGCCTGGCGCATCGGATGCGTCAATTGAACCATCATCATTGGTATCTAAGTATTTGTCCAGAATACCGTCATTGTCGGAATCGATTGCCCAGATAACATGGTTATTGGCTGAACGGTCTACCCGGCCGTCACCATCGAAATCATATGAATAGGCCAACCCTAATGCCTGGATATTTTCAGCAAGCAGCTGCCTTCCTCCTCCGCTGTTTCTTGCCAGGTCTGGGATGCCGTCTCTTGCAGAGGGATTAGTGGCAGGAAAATCAAAAAGCGAATAGGAAATGGTTTCATTGGAATCTATAACACCATTCCCGTTGAAATCCGCATGAAACTCAATCGATCCGTCACCAGAAGTATCTTGGCTGTTGTTCAGGTCACGAAGACTGATATCGGAAATGAAAAAATTGTTTGATCCGGCTGGGTCGTAACCGGCCATTCTTATTTCTCCTGTTATTGCTTCCAGCCCTGCCCTTAAACTCTGTTGCATTTCAGCTACTTCGGCCTGCACAAGATAGCTGTTCTGCTGGACTTTGATGATCTTGTAAATGGCCCCCGTCAGAATGCCTGATATTACAATGGCTATGAGAAGTTCAATTAAGGTAAAGCCGGAATTATCCTGTGCATATGTCTCCATGGCCTTTATGAACTCCAGTTTGTGTAGTACTTTCTCAGCTTTATTGACCCACTGGTGAGTACTGTTACGGCATAGCAGATATCCTGATTTTTATTTTCCAGGAAAACATTCCCTATTCCGGCGGTTCCGCTGCTATTGAATGTTATTGAAGCGGCCTGGGAACAGTTCCCTCCGTTCCAGTCGGCTACTGCCTGCCCTGTACCAAAATCAACCCCGCTTTTATAGGTGGACAACTGCCACCGGAATTCCCCCGATGTATAGGTATCATCGTCAGTGGTATCAAAATAATAGAATCCAGGAACTGCCGAAGTGTCGAACCTGACCTCAATGTCGCAGTTTTTCTTTAATGCCAACATCTTGGCCTTTTGAAGATTGCTTACCAGGTCTCTGGCAGCCGCTTTCAATCTGTAATTAGGCAGAGCATCAATTATGTTTGGCACGGCAAAAACTGACAATATGGCGATGAGTGCAAATACCACCATGATTTCAACCAACGTAATCCCACGTTGATTGGCTATGCCATGTATGACTGTCTTGTCCAAGATCATATCAATCCCCTTTGCTGCTGATCTAAGCAAAAAATGATCCTTTTATATAAGGCTCATAGGTCATGGAT
>DTYO01000247.1 GCA_012961845.1 Thermodesulfobacteriaceae bacterium | reverse complement strand
ACGGTCTTGGATGTGGGAACCGGTGCCGGGGTGCCGGGGCTCATACTCAAGCTCCTGCGTCCGGACCTGGAGATTGTCCTTGCAGATGCGGTGCGGAAAAAAGTGTCTTTCCTAAACGCTGTCATCGCATTTACAGGGCTCAGGGGCATATGGGCGGAACACGGCCGGATAGGAGATGCCGGTATTCCGGGCCGCGTGCCTATCGGCGGCTTCGATCTGGTGGTCAGCCAGGCGGTCACTACGGTGGAAGGTCTTGTTGACATTGCGGGTCCCATGCTGTCCCAGAAGGGGATAATCATTTCCATGAAGGGGCCGGGTGCTGAGGAAGAGCTCAAAGACAAAAAAGAGTTGCTTCAGAGCAGGGGATGGGAAATTATTGTTAGAATGACAAGGTCAGCGGTGAGAGGATACGACAGGAGGCTGGTCCTGATCTCCAGGCATGAACCGGTCACCAGGCGGCAGGACATCGGTAACGACCGGAATGCGGAATGAGATCACAGGGGGTTGCATCTGCCGTGGGAGTTTGCCCTTACGTCATCGGCCCGTGTTTGCGGCATCCTGTAATCTCAAATATTCCGGCAAGCTGTCCTGTGATCGGTGGCGGGACTGGTCGGATATCGACAGATGACTTACTGGTACCTCTGAAAATCAGGAATTTGGTTCCTGAACGGGGCGCTCAAGAAAAATAACCGCATTGTAGTGATATTTCTAGGATTACTTTTTTCGTGTAACACAGTTGCAGGGCAAAAGAACAATTTTTAGAGTACCCTTATACCGGTTCAAGACATGGCCGAATTATCTCTTCCGGAGCGGGATATCATCATAATATGTCTTCTCGGGCTGGCCAATTTCCTGCCCATCCTGGGAAGGCTTGTCCTGAAAGACAGGTTTTCATGGCCAGTGGACCTGGGGCTGAGGTGGACGGACAGACGGCCCGTTTTAGGACCTCACAAGACATGGAGAGGAATATTGCTGTCTGTGGCAGGGACTGGCGCGGCAGGCTGTTTTCTGCCTGTGGGATGCAGGCTGGCATGTCTCGTTGCTCTTTTTTCCATGACAGGGGATCTGGTGTCGAGCTTTGTGAAGAGACGCATGGGCCTTGAAAGCGGGAGCAGGGCGGTAGGGCTGGATCAGGTGGTGGAATCAGGCCTCCCACTGGTATTTTTTAGGGCCGAGCTGGGTATTACATGGCCTGAGACAATGGGGCTGGTCGCGGTTTTTTCAATTCTCAATATAGGGCTTTCACCGATACTTTTCAGGTTCAGGATAAGGAGAAGGCCCCACTGAACGATAAGTATGACATGCACCTGTTAAAAGCCGATCTGCACATACATACTTCAGAGGATCCGGAAGACCTGATCTGCTACAGTTCGACCGACCTGATCGACATGGCCCGAGAACTGGGATACGAGGTCCTTGCCATCACCAATCACAATTCCAGCGCCTATTCCGCATACCTGAGGGACTATGCCAGGGAGAGGGGAATCATCCTGATTCCCGGGATGGAGGCGACCATACAGGGGCGCCATGTACTCATCTACAACATGGATTTCAGTACGGTGAGCAGAAGCAGTATCGCAAGCCTTGAGACCTTGAAGAGGCCGGACAACCTCATCGTGGCGGCCCATCCCTACTTTCCCAGTCGTGTAGCACTTCGGGGCCTACTGAAAAAACACATCCAGGTGTTCGATGCAGTGGAGCTCTGCCATTTATATTCAAGGACCGTGGACTTCAACCGCAGGGCCAGGAGGGTCTCGAAGGAATACGGCCTTCCCATGCTGGGGACCTCGGATGCGCACCAGAGGCGCCAGCTCCATACAACATACTCCCTGATAGAGGCCGATCCTGAACCTGAGGCCGTAATACAGGCGGTCAAGGAAGGCAGGGTGAAGATCGTGAGCCGGCCTCTCTCACTTGCCGATCTGGTCAGGATTCCGACAAAAATGGGTTGGAGGAACCAGGTCCTCAACAGGTTCATCTCCTCCAACGGGAAGATGTGGACCGCCCTGGAGGGGCCGGGCGGGCATGGAAAGAAGGCCTGATCATCTTGCAGATCTTTTCGTGCCGCTGACGGAGTACGGCTGTCTGGCGCCCTTTTCCGCGGTCTGCCCCCTGAGCTTCAGTTCCAGGGCCTCCGGATCCGTTACCGGCATGCGGCATGTGAAATCACGGCACACATATGCAGTGGCCTTTCCGTCCAAGCGGTCCGAAGTCTTAAGAATTTCGAGCTTTTCCGCAAGGTATTCCTGGTTCTCCCCTCCGTCTGCCAAGAGAAAGATCCGGGCGGGATCGTAGCTGTGGTCTATCACCCTGCGCAGTCTCTCTGTGTCCTTTGCACCCGGTTTTCCGGCAACCACCACCTGGACGTGTCCGGTTGCCGCCTGCTGCCATGCCGTGACCATGAGGGGAAGGGCCGGGGGATAGCGGTTGATGGTCCGGGCAAAGGAACCGATTGTCTTTTCCGCCAGTTCCAGCCACCGCCGGTTTCCCCGAATCCTGCCCAGCCGGATCAGGTTGAGCGCGGCCACTGAGTTTCCTGCAGGTTCTGCCCCGTCATATTCTCCCTTCATGCGTATTCTGAGGCTAGGGTCGGATACGCTGTCGTAGAAAAACCGGCCCTTCTCGGTCCAGAACAGGCCGATCTGCTTCCTGGTGAGGGCTTCTGCCCACCTGAGCCAGCGGGGATCCTGGGCTGCCTGGTAGAGCTCCAGAAGGCCTGCGGTGAGAAATGCATAGTCGCAGAGCTGTCCTTCGAGTCCTGCCTCTTCCTGTCGGAAGCGTTTCATGAGATGCCCCGTTGCCGGGTCATACAGCCTTTCTTGGATGAAGGAAGCGGCATTTTCTGCGGCTTTCAACAAATCCAGATCATCGAGGATGCGGCTTCCCCGGGCCAGGGCTCCTATCATCAGGCCGTTCCAGGCAGTGATGATCTTGTCGTCCAGGAGCGGGCGCTTGCGCAGAGATCTGTATTCCAGGAGTTTTTTCTCCGAAGCGGCCAGGCTTTTTTCGACTTCTTTCAGGTCTGCATTGAAAAATGCGGCGGCCTCCCCGGCGCTGCAGGCCCGAAATAGTATGTTCCTGTCCCTGAATTCGCCTGCAGGGTCATCTCTTACATTGCCGCTTTCTTCAACCCCGCAGCAGTAGCATAAGACGGCGGCCGGCCCGACTCCCAGTTTTTCTGCAATGTCCTTTTCCGTCCAGAGGTAGAATGCCCCTTCTCCACGGTGCCCGGGTGAATAGGGATCATCGCTGTCCGCATCTTCCGCTGAATAGAAACCCCCGCCCGGGTCCTGCATGGAGCCCAGAACGTATCCGAATATCTTCCGGGCTGTTTCTGCATATTCTTCCTCACCGGTCACCTGGTACGCATCCAGATATGCATGGGCAAGCTGGGCCTGGTCGTAGAGCATCTTCTCGAAATGGGGGACGAACCACCGTCTGTCCACGGAGTAGCGGTGAAAACCGCCTCCCAGCAGGTCGTGAATGCCGCCCTCCGACACTTTTTTCAGGGTCAGAAGCGCCATTTCAAGGGCCTTTTTGACTCCCGACGAATGATGGTATGAAAACAGAAATGAAAACACAACAGGCCTAGGGAACTTGGGCTCTAGCCCGAATCCGCCGAATTCAGGGTCGAAATTCTGTTCCAGAAGGGTGAAGCACCTGTCTGCGGCGTCAGTTCGGATGGCCGATCGGGTCTCCATGCGTGTCCCTTCCGCTAGGGCCTCCATCATGCGTGCTGCCGTTTTCTGGAGACTGCCGCGCCGCTCTTCCCATGCCCGGTGGACGGCTTCCAGAAGATCTCTGAATCCAGGCATTCCATGTACTGATTCGGGAGGGAAATATGTGCCTGCATAAAACGGGCTGCCGTCGGGAAGGAGGAATACGCTCATGGGCCAGCCCCCTGAACCGGTCATGGCCTGGGTGGCGGCCATGTACATCTGGTCTATGTCAGGCCGCTCCTCCCTGTCCACCTTTATGCATACGAACCATCTGTTCAGGATGGCCGCAATCTCAGGGTCCTCGAACGACTCCAGAGCCATCACGTGGCACCAGTGGCAGGTGGAATAGCCTATGGACAGGAATATGGGTCTGTCTTCCCTGCGCGCCCTGGCAAATGCCTCTTCACTCCAGGGGTACCAGCCTACCGGGTTATAGGCGTGCTGGAGCAGGTAGGGGCTTTTTTCGCGGATGAGCTGGTTGGCCCTATGGTCCATGATGGTTCTCCTTTGTGAGTGGATCCGGGTCTGGTTTCTGGTTTCCAATGAAAATGCCGGGGCATGGAATGCAAGCTACATGCAGCCGGTTATGGAAAGGACTTTTTTTGCATTCACTGTACGATGGCTGAAAGGTGCGCTGAACACACAGTGGCAGACAGATATTGATGATGAACGGATCCGGGGTATGTCTCAGGCTCAGATTAATGGATAAACCCACATGGGTCAAACGGGAATGCTTCCTGTCCATCCGGTCAGAAGTGCCTGAAGATTCCTTCATCATTATCCCATGTTACATGTTCTGGGCAGCGACAGCTGCTTTTCGGGTATCTGCGTCATGGATGAGTGCGGCGGAACGGGGGGGATGTTGTACAGGCTGACTCCGATGTCCATTGTGACTTGGAGACGTCTGACCGAAGAGGGAAAGTATTCCAAGCTGTGTTTCCAGGAAGAATACGACTTTCCTGTTTCCTCTCGTCTTTTCCAAGGTGGTGGTATATGCTTGATCTACTGTCAAACAGCTGTATTCAGCGGGGGGAGTAACGATGTACTGTCCGATCTGCGGGAGACCGTCCTACAGGCAGGAGACAGAGACGAAGTATTCGTGCAGTAGGTGCGGATACGTGTTTTTCCAGAATGTGGCGGCTGCGGTTGCCGTTTTCATAAGGCATGATGATGAAATCCTTTTTACGGTGAGGGGAAGGGAACCGGCCAGGGGCATGCTGGATCTTCCGGGCGGATTCGTTGATCCAGGCGAGGGCCTGGAAGAGGCGGCGGCTAGGGAGCTCATGGAAGAGCTGGGCCTTGCCGCTGGAGAATTAAGGTATCTTTTTTCTCTGCCCAACGAATATCCATACCGGAACGTCCTTTATTACACGACCGACGCCTTTTTCGAGGTGAAGATCAGGGAAAGGCCGGATTTCGTCCTTTCGGACGAGATAGAAAGCTGGCGCTGGGCGAGCCCTGTACTGGTAAGTTCTGATGAGATCGGTCTCAGGTCGGTCAGATACGGGGTGGAGAGATACTGCAGAGCATTTCCTGCTTGACATTGTGGCTAGACTTTTTACTGTTTGACAATTGTTTCGAGGTTCCTCAAGAGCGGAATGATCCAAGTCAAAAAAGGAGAAAGAGGAAATGAAGCATAATCTGATCTGGTTGATTAGTGCAGGCCTGCTGCTGTGCTGGGCCGCCTCTGCGTCTGCCCAGCAGAATCTGGCGGATATCGTGGTAAAGGGCTGCCAGGAGGAGATAGAAAAGTACTGCAAAGATGTTACCCCTGGCGACGGGCGTGTACTTGCGTGCCTCTATGCCCATAACGACAGGCTTTCGGGCAAGTGTGAGTTTGCCCTTTACGATGCCGCGGCCCAGCTGGAGCGTGCCGTTGCTGCCCTGACTTACGTGGCCAACGAGTGTGAAAATGACCTTGACAATTTCTGCAAGGGAGTGGATCCGGGCGAGGGAAGGCTTCTGAAGTGCCTGGAAAAACAGGGTGACAAGGTGAGCAAGCGATGCCGTGAGGCAATCGAAGAAGTCGGGCTCAAAAAGAAATAGAAAAAAGTCCTCAACATGTTTCAAAAAGCCCCTGGCATTGTGACAAGGGGTTTTTTGTAGTTTTCCTGCAGGAAGGTAGTGTGTTCCGGTTCAGATCGGGTTCAGTTCCGTTGTCGCGCAGGTTTCCTGGAGACAAGGCCGAAAAAAACCGGTATGTACGGAGGGATTAATAGAATGCACGGAATCGGCCGGTTCCGGACCTGCAGGTTTCCGTGCGTTTGGTGCGGTCAGCAGCATCTGCAGTACAGCTGTGCTGACCTCAATCTGGCAGGCCACATGGAAATTCTGGCACCATCTTGACTCTTAATCCTCTGAAGCTCTCTCTTTTTCAGCGTGTCATTGTAAGCCTTATCTTTGGCATTGCTGCCGGAATATTTTTCGGTGAACCTGCAGGTAGGCTGGAAATATTCGGAGATATATACATCAAGCTGCTCCTGATGACGGTTATACCGTACATCCTGGTGTCGCTTGTGGGTGGCATCGGCCGACTGGATATGAAGGTGGCAGGGGTGATAGGCCTCAGGGAAAGAGCTCTGATACTGT
>DTYO01000246.1 GCA_012961845.1 Thermodesulfobacteriaceae bacterium | reverse complement strand
GGTGACATCCACCCTGACAATGGATCGAATCGTGTCTGGCACCCTGCTGTCAGGAAGTTCGAAACGCGGGTCGTCGCCAGAGGCATCAATGATGAAACCATCCGGTCCCCTGGTTATGGAGACATCTCTCCTTCGGCTGAAATCGCCTGCAGATGAGGAAGCCGTTGTCATATGCAGGACCGTCTCGTCTGACGCAGAAAATTCCATGGAAAGCGCCTGCGCAGGAAACTCCTGTTCAGTCCTCATGAATCCCAGGAAGCGTTCCAACACCTCTTCAACCACAATATCAGGCTGTTCCTCTTCGATGACATCCTCCAGCAGAAAATAGTCTGGATTGTTTCTCCAGATGAATATTGCCCTCCTGAAATGCTCCCCTAAAAAGGGAGACAGCGCCATGGAAAAGGAATCGTGAAATATTACTGCAGTACCGTTGCCGTCTGGATTTTCCCTGGCAAATGGGGCAAAGACATGGTTGCAGAAGATCCATTTTCTGTCCAGGTAGGCCGGCATCCGAATCAGATCGGCTTTTCTCTTCCGCTCAGGCCTGAACAGTATTCTTTCCTCCTGTATGCTCTCTTCCAGTTTTATCAGGCCGGCCAGGTCTCCTCCCTTCCCTTTCACTTTAACCACCTCAAAATCAGACAGCATCCATGGTTCTGATTTCCAACATGGCAGCATCCTGTCGATCTCTCTGATCATTTCAGCATATGCGAAATAGGCTCCCGCATCGTTCCAGTGGGTATCCGTCCTGTGGTACAGGCGAAGCCGGTCCTTGTTGTCCAGCAGTGTCTTGCGCAGATCCAGGATGTGAATGTCAGAATGATTCTCCAGGTATTCCACCAGCTGATCAAGCCGGGTTCGTCCCCTGATGAGAGTGAACTCGTCAGGGATATACTCCGGGTAAATACTGTGCTTGTTAGGGGGGATGACAAAAAGATAGGCAATCCCCTGCTCTTCCAGCCAGTCCCTTTTCTGCTCCAGGAGGTTCTTCCTGAGTTCCAGTTCCTTTTCAGAAAATGGAATGGTTCCGCAGTAATCCTTCAGCACTCCATCTCCAGTGAAATACAGCCAGTCATCCCTGCCGAATACCACGTCCTTGACCGATGACTTATCCTGTATCAGGAGCTTGATGATACTGTACCAGCGGACGAGCAGGCTGCGCAGCCCGAAATGATCATTGAAATATCGTTCAAACCTGGAAGGAAATTCTATTATGCCCTGCACATCAGGTTTCAGAACAGGCATTGCAGCAGGTTCACGGTTTTCGTCCAGAGCAGGTCCCGAGCCTGACAGGTTCGTCACTGCTGCAGGGGCACAGAGCACAGCCAGAAACACGATTGACAGGATGACATTCGAAATATTACGGATGAAGTGACTCAATGGCCTTTCCGGATCCCCTGATCTCTAATTCGTGGAGTATGTAATCCCCCTGTACGGCTCCCGGGTCCAGTCGCAGCCGGCCTATTCTGTTGAGGTTTGGAATTGCGATAAACACGATATTCCTTCCTTTCTTGAGCGGCGCCTTTCTGGAGAGCCAGGAACCAAAATCCCTTTCGTCTTTCGTCTGATAAAAGAGCTGTATGTAGGTGTCGGCAGGACTTGAAATAACTATCCTGACAATGGATCTCACAGTGTCCGGCACCCTGCTCTCAGGGAGTTCGAAACGCGGATCATTTTCAGTGACATGCATTGCAAACCCGTCCGGCGCACCGGAGATCGTCATTTCCCTGACCCTGCTGAACATCCCTGTGGATGCGGATGACGGAGCGATATGAAGCACGGTGTCTGCAGACCGGCTGAATTCCGTTTCAAGTTCGGGTGAAGGGAACTGCTGCTCTGTCCTCATGTAACCGATGAATCTTTCAAGAAGCTCTTCAACGACTATGTCCGGGCGTTCCTTTTCGACCACATCCCTCAACAGAAAATAATCAGGGTGATTTCTCCAGAAATACACCGAGCGCCTGAAGTGCTCTGAGAGAAACGGAATGAGGGACCCTGCAAAGGAGTCGTGGAAAACCACCATTGTGCCCCGGCCGTCCGGAGTCACTTCTGCAAATGGATCCAGGGTGCGGTTTGAAAGTACCCATACCCTGCCGAGATATGATGGCAGCACGACTTTTTCAGCCCTCCTCGGTATCCTTGGCCTGAAAGAGATTCTATCCTCGGTCAGCGTGTCCTGAAGGCCCATGAGAAGAGCCAGATCTCCCCCTTTGCCGTTCTCAGATACCACGTCGAACTCAGAGAGCTCCCATGGTTCTGAATGCCAGTCGGCCAGCCTGCCGTCTATGGCCTGAATGATTTTCCGGTATGCATAAAAAGCTCCTGCATCGTTCCAGTGGGTGTCCGTCTTGTGGTACAGACGGAATTTGTCCTTTACGCTCGTCAGTGCCTCCCTCAGGTCCAGAACAGCGATGTCTGAATGTTTCCTGAGATAATCTGCAAACTGGTCGAGACGAGTACGACCCTTAAGCCTGTTGTATTCATCCGGCATATACTCCGGATAAATACTGTGCTTGTTGGGAGGTATGACAAAAAGATAGGCAATACCCTGTTCTTCCAGCCAGTTCCTCTTCTGCTCCAGCAGGATCCTGCGAAACTCCAGTTCCTTTTCTGAAAACAGGACTGCGCCGCAGTAATCCTTCAATACCTGATCTCCTGTGAAGAACAGCCAGCCATCACTGCCTGAAATCACAAATCTGCTTGCAGACCGGTCCTGAAGGTGCAGCCTGATCAGGCTGTATCCACGAATCAGCAGGCTTCGCAGGCTGAAATGATCGTTGAAATAACTCTCGAACCGTGCGGGAAATTCAAGGAACTGCCGAACATCCCGAGGTACCCCAGGCCTGGGGGCAAGCCTGCGTTTTTCCTCCAGGGTGGCAGCCTGCCTGACCGGCATAATGGTTACCAGTACAGGAGATGCTATAATAATGCAAAAAAACATCGACAGGATTATATTTGGTATGGAACGAAGCATGCCGCACTGAACTAAAAACGGAAGTATATGAACGGATTGTATGTTCCCACTGCTATCAGCATTATGCTGAACACCAGCATGCCGATCAGGAGCGCCGGCTCGACCACCGTAAAGCCCGTAGCTGTAATCCGGTACAGACGGTCAGCTCCGGGAACGAATAAGGCTATCCTGTCTTTTAGCAATGGAAGCACCTGTTTCAGGGGGATTGATGCCGCCGCTGCGGCCAGAAAAATATACATCTTTTCTCTCGGGAGAAAAGCCGACAGGCTGTGTTCGGTGCCGTTGACAGAACCTAATCCGGCCATGACCCTGACGTAATTCAGGGCTTCCGGCAGGCTTTCTATCCGGAAAAACACCCATGCAACCACTACGACAAGCAGCATATACGCATGCCTGAAGGGCAACCACAACCGGTTGAGGATTTTTTCAAGGCCGATTCTCTCAAGTACCAGAAACATACCGTGGATTGCCCCCCATATGACAAAATTCCAGCTTGCACCATGCCACAGGCCACACAGAAGAAACACTGTCCACAGGTTCAGATACATCCTGGATGTGGAAACCCGGCTACCGCCCAGGGGGATATACAGGTAGTCCCTGAGCCATGTGGATAGAGAAATGTGCCATCTCCTCCAGAATTCCCTGATGGATCTGGAGATGTATGGGTAGTTGAAGTTTTCAAGGAAGGTGAATCCGAACATGCGTC
>DTYO01000245.1 GCA_012961845.1 Thermodesulfobacteriaceae bacterium | reverse complement strand
ATAGACTGTCTAGTATGCACCACCATCATTGAATCAGGCCTCGATATCCCGTCGGCCAATACAATAATAGTCAACCGTGCGGACATGCTCGGGATCGCCGACTTGTACCAGCTCAAAGGACGGGTTGGCCGAGCTTCTGAACAGGCCTATGCATACTTTCTGGTCCCTGACATCTCCAGGATCAGCCACGAGGCAAGAAAGCGGCTCAAGGCCATCATGGCCATTTCGGAAGCAGGTGGAGGTTTCAGGCTGGCTATGCACGACCTTCAGATAAGGGGAGCGGGGAATATTCTGGGTGTATCGCAGTCGGGAAGCATCGCCGATGTAGGGTATGACCTCTATCTTGAACTGCTCCAGGCCGCAGTCGAAGAATTAAAGGGCATGCCCGGGAAAGAGGAGGTGGATCCGGAAGTAAATCTGGGCGTGTCGGCCTTTATTCCGGAAGACTATGTCCCGGATGTGGAAGAACGCCTGATTCTCTACAGAAGATTTTCCCGCCTCTTATACCATAAAGAAGCCTCAGACTTCATGGATGAACTCACAGACCGTTTCGGCCCTTGCCCTTCAGAGGTGATTTCACTGCTCAAGATCATGGAGATCAAACACATGCTCAGAAAACTCAACGCCGTGAGACTTGACAGGTCATCGGCCGGCGCAAAGGAGCAGATTGTCCTTGTATTTGGCCAGGGCGGCCCGGACAATCCTGAAAAAATCTTCGCACTCGTAAAAAAACACACACATGTCCGCCTTCTGCTGCCCGATGAAAGGCTGATAATCGGTATCGGAAAGAAAACAGACCGGTCGGAGGACATCATCTCAAGAACCATAGAGGCCTTGCGTGGACTCGTCAAACGGGATACATAGAAACGGGCGCCTCCAGAAATCAGGACTTTTGTTCCGGAACAAGACACACAGGGAAAATAACTGCAGACATTGCAACGATATTTCCAGGAGTACTTTTTGGGTGCAACACAGTTACGGGAGAAAAGATCATTTTTAGGAAGTACCGGAATAAATATGGGCCGGCCTGCCGCTGTTGCAAGTATCTTCAACCCTGTCAGACCAGTTTCCGAAACCGGTGTTAGTGAATGTTTAAGACAGCTTTAATATACCTGACAGCACTCTTTTGTACTGCTGCTTTCTGCCACAGAACTGATGCCGTCATAGTGGACAGGATAGTCGCCACTGTAAACGGAGAGGTTATTACTCTGTCCGAACTTGAAAGCAGGGCAGAGATATTTTTCAAGGCACAGGTGGCCAGGGGGGTCGACCTGGAACAGCTCGAATCCAGGAAAAAAGAGATATTGGCCCAGATCCTACTGCAGATGACGGATGAAAAGATCGTACAGAAAGAAATCAGGAATCTGGGTATTGAAGTAGGCGAAGATGAAGTAGATGCCGCCCTGGAACGGATACGCCGCAACAACCACATCGCGGAAGACGAATTCGCCGCACAACTGGCCTCGGAAGGCATCGTCCTTGAGGAATACAGGAAGGAAGTAAAGAAACAGATCGAGAGATCCAGACTCATCAACGCCGAAGTGCGGGGCAAGATAGTCATTACCGATGAACAGATAGACAGATATCTCGCGGAACATCCCCCTGAGAAAACGGCTTCCGGCCCTCTCTACCTGCTGCAGCATATCTGTACCATCCCCAGGGATCCCCAGGATCCTGTATCCAGACAGGAGGCTCTGGAACGTGCCCGAAAAGCCCTTGGGGAATTGGAACAAGGCGTTTCCTTTGCCGAAGTAGCCGGTAAATATTCAGACGCGCCGTCAGCAGCCGAAGGCGGAGCATTGGGGGCATTCAGTGAAAAGGATATGGCCGATTTCCTCAAGGCGGCAGTCATGCAGCTGGAACCCGGCGAATTTAGCGACATAATAGACACACCGGCCGGATGGCAGATTTTCAGGCTCGAAGCGGTTGAGCAGGGAGGTCGGTCAGGCCGGAATACCGCCTTGAGAAACAAAATCAGGCAGGAATTGTACAAACAACAGGTTGATAAGAGATTTGGAGAGTGGCTCAGGGAGCTCAGGTCCAAGTCCACCATAAGGATATTGCTGTAGGATTATCCGGTGTCTGTCCATAGACGGTTTTCGCCCGATCTCGGCGTCATGTAAAAAAGTTGCTCGAAAATGCAGCAACATGTCTGCTTTTTTCCCAAACGCCTTAAGCTCGAACGAAAACCTACGTCTCCGGCCAGACACTGTCTGAAATATGGTTTGTTCATGTAGATCTTATAACCCTTAACCAAGGGCTGTACCAAAGGCCTCCGGCATAAAAAAAATGACCAAGGAAACGATAGGCGAATACCTGAAAAGAGAACGGGAACTCCGCCAGATTACACTGGAGGAGATAGCTGAGGGAACAAAGATTGCTATACACGTCCTCAAAAACATGGAAGCAGACAACTGGGAAGAACTCCCGGCAGAGGTTTTTATCAAGGGGTTTGTAAGGTCCTACGCCGAATTCATAGGCATGGACCCTGAAGAGGTAATTCTTCGATACCAGGAAGACAGGATCGAAGAGATCAAAGGGGGAGAGAGCGAAACAATAGAGCCGGTATCCGGCCGTCATGCCGTTGGAAAAAATTTCCTGTCCGGTATATTGAGTCCTGAAATCATTGTTCTGATGCTGATCCTTGCCGTCGGCCTAGGTGTTGCGTACTGGTTTTTTCAAAAACCAGAAAACACAGGGCTTTCCGGCAGCACCGTAACGGAATCTCTCCCAGAAGAACAGAAAAACAGCGCCGGTTCAGAGGAAGACAGCAGAAAACTGTTTGATTTTTCAGGTTTTTTCGGATCAGACAAGACGGAAAAACCGAAAACAGCCGGTGAAAAGAACAGGGGAAAACCCTGAAAGACACACTGGACGAACCCCTTCCAGTCCCAGCCCGTTCAGTATCTGACCTGTCACCATGCCTGATCTGATCAACTGCCGCGCCATAGTCATAGCCGGCCGTGATCTGGGAGAATCCGACCGCCTCATAACCCTGTATACATCCGCCAAGGGAAAGGTCAGTGCCATTGCCAAAGGGGCTAAAAGGAGCAGGAAACGATTTATGAATGCCCTGGAGCCTTTTACACTCCTCCAAGTATCCATGGCCCTACCCAGAACTTCAGGACTGATTCGGATAGATTCCACTGTAATAGTCGAAAGTTTCCCCTCTCTCAGGGAAACCACTGAAAAATATTGCATGGCCAGCATATGTACCGAACTGGTCAATCTATGGACACGGGAAAATGATCGTCAGGATCGAATTTACCGGCTCTTTGAATGGTATCTCGGTGCCCTTGAGAATGATAAGCATGCAAAGCTTGCTACCCTCTGTTTCAAGGTCAAATTGTTGTCTTTTGCAGGATATGCCCCAGATTTCACCAGATGTCTCAAATGCCGGAAGCGTCCGCATGGGAGCGTGGTCAGTTTTCAGATCCACGGCGGCGGCTTCCTGTGCAGAGAATGCAAAGAGAAGCGGGATTCCAGGAACACAATTTCCGTAGGCACACTTCAGAGCCTTAGATACATGCAGCAGGCCCCCCTGGACAGGCTGCAGAGACTTTCCATGGGCCGCATGTCTCTGGAAAGCGCCTGGTCAATTGTCAGAAACATGCATTGCCATCATCTGCAGCAGGTGCCCGCCTCTTACCTGGTACTCTCAAATATGGGTTGAATCGTTTACCCTGAAATACCGAGTATATTACTGAAGACCTGTTAAATTCCAGTATTGGTCTTGACAAGGGACACGAAATAACATACATGCAAATTATGGTATATGCTCAGGCCGGAACTTGGTATTATTTTCACAATGTTAGCAGGGCTCCGGTGTTCTGGGCATACACCCGGCGAACCACATCGGCTGCACCCGCCGAAAATGCGGGATCAGAAAGAAAAGTTGCAGCGGGTCTGCCTGTACGGTATGATGTCAAGCTTGCATGGCAAAAACAGCAGGCATTCAGATTTGCATTTTAGGGGGTAATCTGAAGAAAGGAGGTAAAAGAACCGAACAGATAAAATCTTTTCCGTAATCAGAAAACAGATTTATTTTCTTATTCAGAAAAAAACATGAGGAGGTTTTTTTCATGAGAAGCAAGTTTTTAATTTCGTTTATCTGTCTGATAGCCATAATTGGCTTCGCATGCTCTGCATGGGCCATTAAGGCGGAGTTTCACGGGTCCATGCTGAACGCCATCGGGACATCCGACAACGCCAAGGTGTTCTCGCACCCGGTCAAATCTGGCAAGACCAACTATTTTTCCTATTCTGAAAACTATCCCATAACCAGCCCGCTCCCGCAGGGAGTCAGGCCTCCGCATTATCTGAACACCTATGGCCAGAAGAGCATCAAAGTCTTCAACAGTGACATCGACAGGACTTCGGCCCAGTGGGGAATCACAAAGGCCAGACTGCGCTTCGATCTGGGTACAGACGATGAACTCGCCAAGGTAGTGTACAGCTTTGAAGTAGGCGGAATCAATTGGGGTGACTCCAACAAAGGCTTCGGCCTTTCCGGCGACGGCGTCAACGTTGAGACCTGTTTTGCATATCTCCAATTCCAGATGCCTTTCATGAACAACATGTTCGGCAAAAAACACATGGTGCGGGCCGGTCTTCAGCCCAACAAAGTAAACCAATGGCTCTGGAAGGAAACAGCCACCGGGTTCAGCTATTATGGAAAATCGGATTCACTGAAATGGCAGGCAAGCTGGCTCAGGAGTGAAAATCCCGGGACAAAATTCAATATGTTCGACAGCGCCAACAAGGACGACTATCTGCTTGCCAAGGTGAACTGGGACATGATGCCCGAATTCAGCGTCGGTGGTTTCGTAGTGTACGGCGCTCTTGGTGAGGAACCCACCTCCCATGGAGACATGTATAACGACACGACATACTACATCGGCGTCACTCCCAAAATCCAGGTCGGTGCTTTCTTCGGAAATCTGGACTTCATTTATCAGGGAGGTTCCATCAGCTTCAAGAATGACGGCGGCAAGTACAAGTCTCTTGACCATTCGGCCTACCTGGGCAACCTGACCCTGGGTATGAAGGTCCTCGACACACTGAAGATATCCGTCAACGGTCTGTATGTATCCGGCGATGACGATCCCTGGGACGGTGATGCAGAAAACTTCAACTCCATCGACACAGATGCGGAAATCGGAATCATCTTCTTCAAGGACTCTTATACAGCAAGTGCCGACCGGGCATTCTCGGATGCTCCATACATCCAGGACAAGGGCCTCATCAACTTGGCTCTGCAGGGTGACTGGCAGGTCACCAAGGCCAACAACCTCCGTGCTGCTGTAAGGTACCTCATGACAGCCGAAGACTTGGAATGGACAAATGGCCTTGTGAACCAGAAGGACGACGAACTCGGATGGGAAATCGACCTGTGGTACACCTACAAGTACAACAAGAACCTCTCATTCAGGGTTGAAGGCGCATACCTGTTTGCAGGAGATGCCGCTAAGGGACTGGTCCTGTCAGCACCCAACCCCAACGATCCGCTGGATCTTACACCGGGTGACGATATGTACTACCTTGGCGCAGGCGCCAATTTCAAATTCTAATAATCCAGTATAAGACCAATCACCTATACCAACCGGCGGAGCAACTCCGCCGGTTTTTTTGTTCCATTTCCGTGAACCATCCCTGCCGTCCCCAGGCGACTCCAGCTCAAGCGGACCGGGATAAACTTGAACCCGCATTATACACTTCAACTGCCGAACAAAATAATTTTTGAAATAATTACATGAAATTATGCAGTTAAAGCTACTTTTTCCGATTCACCCAAAAGGTGCTTT
>DTYO01000244.1 GCA_012961845.1 Thermodesulfobacteriaceae bacterium | reverse complement strand
CATACTCCCTGTATGTGAGCATTTTTTGCCGACGAGCGACGCAGTCATCGAGCAAAAGGGCAATTTTAGAGGTTCCCCAAAGATGAACTAGGCATATAGAAAAGTAAATGAGAATATTATATTTTTGTGAAGAATATTTCTGTAATCATGGGGGCAGAACCCATGCACGTGAATTTTTTGCCGCGCTAAAATCCCTTCCGGAAGTAGAATATGCCGCTGTAATGTCCAGGAACAGGAATACATCGCCAAACAGCAAACACACCATTGTTAACAGTAAAAGAGGCAAAGGATATCTTGGTTTTCTTCCCCCTGCATTGAGGAAATTTCTTAGATTTTTCATACCTCGCCATGATGCAGCCAGAAAAATAATAAGCAAAATTGCCCAAGAGAAGATAGATGTTCTTATAGTTCGCCATGGTGGTCAGAACATCCCCTACGGTAAGATCAAGAAAGCCTGTCCAAATCTGATAATATGCATTGAAATTAATGCGTTCATTTTTGACGAACACTTTCACCACATCTGGTTCAGGCCAGTGTGGCAGCTTCTTGAATTGAAAATGCTTCAATGCGCAGACTGTTTTTTCACAGTATCATCATACCTAAAGAACTACCTCGTTACTAAAAACATAAAGGAAACAAAAATTCTGGTTAATCCGAACGGGGTCAATGAAAAACTTTTTGGTGGAATTTCTGCACCTGAAAGAAATAAAGCAAGAAGGCAGTTAAAAATACCCGACAAAGCTTTTGTGCTTGGCTACATAGGAGGCGCAGAAAAATTCAGGAGACTGTCTCAAATGGTTGAGGCAGTAGAGGAATTGAAGCGTAATGGTCAAGATGACCTCTACTTGTTAATTATAGGTCCGGGTGATAAAAGCCCTCTCTTGAACGAAAAAATACTGCAAAGCCAGGAAACGCTGGGAAAATGGATTTCCTGCCTGGACCGGCAGCCATATGATCAGATTCCTTTCCTGATGTCAGCCTTTGATCTGGCAATTTTCCCCTTTACTAACCCTTACTGTTCGCCTCTCAAGCTTTTTGAATATCTTGCAATGGGTCTTCCGGCAATAGGTCCGGATACTCCGGCTGTAAAAGAAGTATTTGAAGACGGAGAACATCTTTTGATGGTTTCTCAAGATGGCTCTGATTTTAAAGAAGCGATTCTTAGGCTTAAGGAATCTGAGGACTTGAAGCACCGGATAGGCAGGAAAGGCAGGGAAAGAGTTCTGAGCTCTTACACCTGGGTCAACAATGCAAAGCGCACCTTAAGGCACATCTCACTTTGTCAATGTAAGTGAGATGCCTGCTGACATCCTGAAAAAGGCATGAATATCGAATATAATTAAGTTCTCTGCTCAACTTTCGGGGTCAATCCGATTTTTTCACATTTTTCCCATACATACAAATATAACAACATTCCCAGCATGAATTGCCCTCAACTTATTTACACCCACTATCGTTTGGATAGCCAAAGGTTGATGATCTCGTAAAAAGCACTTCTTTCCTATCTTACTGTAATATTAAAGAATAGGTGAAAATAAGTATTGCTTTTTCTCCAGGACTTGGTATGGTTTTAATAAAATTTTCAGGCAGTTAAGGGCTAAATCATGATCAGGATGAAACCTCCCATACAACGCGACATTTTCGATCCGTGAGATTTTCTGACCCAAAAAAGGCAGCAGATGCTCGATGCCGGATGGCCGGGTCTGTTCCGGGAGCACATACTGCCTTCTGTCTCCGTCGGAAATGTAGCCAGGCATTTCGACGAGACCTGCGGCAGGCCGAGTAAAGAACTCTATGCCATGATCTGAGCACTAATTCTCCAGCAGACCCTTAACTTGACCGATGAGGAGACGGTACAGCAATTTGCTTTCAGCATTCAGTGGCACTACGCATTGAACATCACTGAAGAGTCCGATAGCGTCAAGTAAATTTCGTTGAAAAACCCTGTGGAATGTGCGCAACATCGTTTCATCTCACCGGTTGGAAAAGGACATTTTTTCGTCCAGCATTACGGAACTTGCCAGGGCTTTCAATGTCAACACCGACAAACAACGTCTGGACTCGGTGCATATCAAGTCCAACATGCGGCGACTGAGTCACATCGGCATATTTTCAGCCCAAATTATGCACTTCTCGGTAATCGAGCTTTAGGCGGTCGGTTTCTCAATGGTAGCTCTTTCT
>DTYO01000243.1 GCA_012961845.1 Thermodesulfobacteriaceae bacterium | reverse complement strand
TGTCTCCTTGCGCCTTGTCCTCGAACAAAAAATCTAATTTTTAGAGGTTCCCACCAGTCAGTGCCTTTCAGCGTGCGATGTCAAGTGCTTTCATGGCCATGGCTTTGGCCGTCTGAATGGCCGTAATATTGGCTTCATAAGCTCTTGAGGCGGTCATCATGTCCACCATCTGTTCCATGACATTTACATTGGGCATCAGTACGATACCCCTTTCGTCTGCATCAGGATGTGCCGGGTCGTATATTTCCTTGAAGGCATCCGGGTCTTCTACAATCTCAGTGACTGCAACTCCCCGCAGCACTTCTTCCAGTTCCGACTGAAACGGAATGTTGTCTGTCCATCCCGGCAGTGTGCCAGCATCGTCCAGCGGTTCCGAAGTGAATATCACGGACCTGGCCCTGTAGGGGCCGCCGTCCAGGGTCTTGGTGACCTCGGCGTTCGCTATGTTCATCGATGCTACATTTAGGCGGATCCTTTCAGCTGACAAACCGGTTCCGCTGATTCTGATCGCAGTCAGCAGGCTCATGTTTTACCTCCTTCGGTAATTGCGGTTTTCAGGAGTTCAAATTCCTTTATGAGTGCCTGAACAGCTGCTTGGTACTGCAGATTGTTCGTGGCAAGTCTGGTCATTTCTACATCAATATCCACACTGTTCGGGGTACCCCGTTCGGATGGTTCTGTAACGGCATCAGATGCCTGGTCGATCGGTCCATGGCTTCCGGTGGTGCCGCTTCCAGAGCGCCCGTCTGTGTTAAAATGGGCTTCATCGGTCCTGGCAAGACCGGACGGTGCAGAAGCATCTTCCATGTATCTGGACATCAGCTCCTGAAAGGGTATGTCTGTCGGCCTGTAGCCTGGGGTGTCCACATTGGCGATATTGGCCGTAATCAGGGTGTTCCGGAGGCTCCTCAGGTTGATGGCCCGTTCCAGTATGTTGATTGTGGATCCAAACAGTTGTTTCATGATATCTCCGTCTCAAAAGCTCTGGTGCCGTCTGAACTCATAAGACAAGCCCTATCTGCCTGTATTCGGCTATTTTGTTTCGCAGGGTGCGGACACTGATTCCCAGCAGTTTGGATGCATGAGTCCTGTTTCCCCCGGTCTTTGTCAAAGCACGTTTTATGGTTTCCCTTTCCAGCTCACTGAGCTTGAAGACGTCTGGAGGGAGTTTTACGCTCGGGTCCTGGGGCCCACCGTGACCTCCAGCCAGGTCATTATCTCCCAGCAGATCTTTCAGGGTGATCTCTCCATCCTCTGCCAGCAGCACCCCGCGTTCTATCAAGTTCCTGATTTCTCTGATATTGCCTGGCCATTGCCTGTTTTCCAGTTCTTCGATCACTCCTTTTGCAAATTTCGTCCCGTTTTTTCCGTATTCCTGTACAAAAAATTGAAGAAAGTGTTCTGCAAGAACCGGAATGTCCTCAGGACGTTCCCTCAGAGCGGGAAGCACGAAAGGGATGACGTTGAGTCTGTAATAGAGGTCGTTCCTGAATTTGCCGTCGCTGACCGCTCTGGGAAGGTCTCTGTTGGTAGTGGCGATGATCCGCACGTCGACCTTGACGGGCCTGGTGCCTCCCACCCTGTCCACCTCCCTTTCCTGAAGGACCCGCAGGAGTTTTGCCTGCAGAGGCAGGGCCATCTCGGTCACTTCGTCCAGTAGAAGAGTTCCACCGTCGGCTAATTCGAATTTCCCGGGCTTTCTGTTCAGTGCCCCTGAAAAGGCCCCTTTCTCATGACCAAAAAGCTCGCTTTCAAGAAGATTTTCAGGCAGTGCTGCACAGTTCATCGCTACAAACGGTTTGTCGGCCCTGTCACTGCAGTTGTGAATGAACCTGGCCATGAGCTCCTTGCCGGTTCCGCTTTCGCCCTGGATCAAAACTGTAGCCCTGCTGGGAGCCACACTGCGGGCCTGTGCGAGCATCTTTTTCATCACCTGACTGCACGATATGATGGTGTACTGGTCCCTGGATGAAGATGCGGATTTCAAGGCGCCTGGTCTGGAACGGGGCAGGGCATTGGCACTACCGCCTTTTCTGCTTCCAAGGTGCTGCCTGATGGAGCAATTGATCTTATCACTGTTCCAGGGGTTGGCCAGAAAGTCCCTGGCTCCAAGCTGCATGGCCCGGACAGCGTCCTCTATCGTTCCGTTTTCAGCAATGATTATGATCTTGTTTCTGGAACCGTCGTCGGGCAGTTCTTCCATGAATTCTATTCCGTTCATGGATTCGGGATCGTGAACAATGGCTGAAAGGTCAAAATCGTTCCGCTGTAGGAGTTCCCCCAACAGCTGGAGATCAGGGACAAGAGTGACTTCATGCCCCCAGGCCTCAAATTTTTCTTTGAGGGTCAGCCTCACGTCTGCCTGCCCGGCAGCCACAAGCAGCCGGCCGGCTGATGCATTCCTGTTACCGGTGCTCACGGGCGGTCTCCTGGTGTGCGGAGCTCTCCAGCCGGTCCTTTCAAGAATTCTTCATTGGCAAGTACAGCGCCGGCTGCTCCTGCCCACAGAGAATTTTCGGACTGAGTAAGAGATTTCCATCCCTCGAGGGCAGTATCTGCCGCTCCTGTTTTCTCCTTGGCCATGGCAAGCCTCCAGATATTAGCCGGATTCTCCGGATCGAGTGCTATAAGTCTGTTGTATGCCTGGAGTGCAGCGGCCGGATGGCCGACTGCAAAGGCGCTGTCGCCCCAGCGGCCGAGGATCTGTTTTTTTCGGTCGTAGGACAGCCGGGGTGCCAGATGTTGCCAGGCGGAATCTGCTGCTGTCCAGTTTCCTGACATAATGGAAGATTCCACAAACAGACATCCAATTTCTTCCATGTCGATATCTGCCCCGGACTCTCTTGCCGGGGATTGGCGGCCCGGTCTGAATATTCCGCTCAGCATTTCGGATGCCCGGAGGAAGTCTCCTGATTCATAGGCAACTGCCGCATTTAGGTAGACAGATTCAGCACTGCCTGAAAGGTTGGGAAAACGGGATTCAAAAAGAAGCAATATATTCCCGGCGGTTTCAGGCTTCCCGGAATGCAGGGCCGTTTGGGCCCATAAGAACATGAGGGCTGGAGCATCAGCGGGTTCTGGTCCGGTTTTCCATGCCCTGAAGCATGTCCGCATTGCTGCTTCGGGACATCCCAGTGCATTCCATGCCATGGCAACATAAAAAAGGTGTCGCGGTGAGCTGAATGGCGTGTTTTCGTTCTTGTGAGCGGAGTGAAAGTTGAGAAGTGCAATGGGCTGCCCTTCTGCCAGGGATTTCTTGTCGAATGCCAGCAGCGCATTCATTTCGGCCTGGAAGATTCTGCCCGGAGTTTCGGGGGCAGGGAATGACTTCCTGAACACTTCAGCCTCTTCTAGGGCCTGTGATGGATGCCCCTGGGCGACAAGCTGATTTATGTAGTCTGTCCACAGGTGCTGGACTGTCCTGGAGATCCGGCTCAGGCCAGGTGCTTTCATGTCGTTTGCCGCGATTGTCCTGCCAAGGGCGGCTGCCTGTTTGAGGGTGCCCGGCGGCTTATTATCTCTGGAAAGGTTTTTCACGGCGGCCAGGACTGCTTTATCCATGCGGCCTGCCACTGTCGGATCGTGTATGTTAGGCCGGTACTTCAAGGCAATCCTCAGGATCTCGAGATCGTTTCTTGCCGCCAGCCTGTGGTCCATCAGTTCAGAGATCACTTCTCCAATAATGGGATGCGCGGGATACTGGTCAATGATTTTCAGAAAGAGTTCTGCCGGGTCTTTTGAAGAAAAACCGGGTTTGATATCGCCTACATAAGAAGCTATGCGTTTTTTTTCCCGGTTCTTCATCTGGGCCAGACGGAAGCGTGCGAACAGGGCCTCCGGACAGGCTGGAAAGCTGCTCCCGGCCAGTGTATAGTATTTGCGGGCCTTGAGCATCCGGCCTTCCTGCCTGTAACTCTCCGCTATCCTGAACAGTATGGCTGTCTTCTGTGACGGTAGTCTGGCAAGGTTGAGATAATGCAGCCACAGTTCCCTGGCCTGTCCTTCATGTCCTCCTGCCTGTGCCAACCTTGCCTTGAGATCCAGGAACCTTGGTGTCTTTATGTGGATGTCGGGCATCCTGTTTTCAAGCTTTTTAACTTCCCTGGCCACGGCGTCTGTTTTGCCTTTCTCCACAGTCTCGATGGCCATCAGGATCCACGCGGTTTTGGCTGCCTGAGTGTCAGGATATTGACGCATGATCGCCCTGTAGAATCTGTGCAGTTCGGCCTGATCCCCTCTTTCCTGCATGTGAGAGATGAGTGCGTTCAGTGCTTCTCCGGCCCATGCGCTGTCAGGGAAATGCCTGGCCGTGATGCGCCAGTGCGCCACTGCTTCCGGTTTGTAACCTACTGCTGAATAGGCTTCTCCCAGTACGAAATAGGCCTGAGGTGCCTCGTGTGAATCCGGGAAACGGCGGATATAGTTTTTCAGGGAGGATATCAGGTCCCAGGCACTTTTCCCGGCCATGTACGGGCTTTCTGTCCTGTTGTTCCAGAATATCTCGACAGCAGGTCTGAGTTCCTGCCAGGCATCGAATGCGGCTTTTCCATCGGCGTCGGTGTCGCACCAGGCCGGAGGTGGAAGCAGCAAAGACAGCATGAAAACAGAAAAAAGCCATATGTAGAGGCTTCGGGGCGGGTTCGTGCCGTGTACGGCAGACGCCCCTCGCTCATGTATTGTGTGGTGCAAGCGGCCTGTGGTCATATGTAAATCTATCCTGTTACTGTTTGCTGATGTGCAGGGGGCTGCAGTCTGGATGTGGAAAAGGCAATATGGATGCCATGTGTTTCAGACTCAAGGTGTTGTGTAACCGGATATGGTGATAGGCTATATTTTGGGTCAGTCAGATATGTGCTTCTGCCATTCGTCATGCCGGAAGGTCATTTTTTTGACTATGGGACGCCTGTAAGAAAGAGGACTGTCTTTTTCCGCGCAACATGGTTACTGGGTACAGTAGCGATTAATTATGGAGATGCCCTGCGGGTTTCAGAGCGCCTGGGAGTGTGCCGATTGTCCGATAATGCAGCAGATACCGCTGGATATGTTCTTGTCTTTTTCATATGCCGTGACTATTCTGATAGGGCCGGAAAGACTAATGATGCATGTTCCGGTGAGATGCCAGTGACTGGCTGGTCAGTGTATGTCCAGAAAGGAGTGTAGCCAGATGCCGGATGAGGTTTTTATCAAGGCCCTGCCGAAAGCCTATGATTTCAGTGATGTGGAAACCCGCTGGTACCAGGAATGGACTAGAGAAGAGCTTTTCAGGGTGCAGATAGATCCTGAAAGACCGGCGTTTTCCATGGTGATTCCGCCTCCGAATGTTACCGGCGTGCTCCACATCGGACATGCTCTCAACAATACCCTGCAGGACATTTTGGTAAGGTACAAGAGGATGGACGGGTATAATACCCTCTGGATCCCAGGCACGGACCATGCCGGCATTGCAACTCAGAATGTGGTGGAACGCCAGCTGGCCCAGGAGGGAAAGAGCCGTCATGACCTGGGACGGGAAAAATTCATTGAAAGAGTCTGGGATTGGAAAGCTGAAAGCGGCGGCAGGATCATCGGGCAGCTCAAGCGCCTCGGATGTTCGTGTGACTGGTCCAGGGAACGTTTTACCATGGATGAAGGTCTGTCCAGGGCGGTCAGGGAGGTGTTCGTACGCCTTTATGAAGAAGGGCTCATATACAAGGGTGACTATATAATCAACTGGTGTCCCAGGTGCCATACGGCTCTGGCCGATATCGAAGTTGAACACGAGCCGTCGGAAGGCAGACTGTGGTATATGCGCTACCCTCTGGCTGACGGCAGCGGATTTGTTACCGTGGCCACTACCAGACCTGAAACCATGCTGGGTGATACCGCCGTGGCGGTCAACCCTGGCGATCAGCGTTACAGGGACATGATCGGCAGGGACATCAGACTTCCACTGGTAGACAGGCTCATACCTGTAATAGCGGACCAAGAGGTTGATCCCGATTTCGGAACAGGGGCCGTGAAGGTGACTCCTGCACACGAC
This sequence comes from Thermodesulfobacteriaceae bacterium, assembly GCA_012961845.1. GTDB lineage: Bacteria > Desulfobacterota > Dissulfuribacteria > Dissulfuribacterales > UBA3076 > DTYO01. Next base: position 4,524 of record DTYO01000243.1, on the reverse strand, counting down.
TTCAATGACTTTGAGATGGCCGGGAGACATGGACTCCCCTCCATAGACATTTTTGACGACACCGCAGTACTGAACAGAGAGGCCGGTCCGTACAGCGGCCTCGACCGGTACGAGGGTCGAAAAAGAATACTGTCAGATTTGAAGGCGCAGGGGCTCCTGGAGAAGGAGGAAGTCTACAGCCTTGTTGCCGGCCAGTGTTACCGTTGCAGATGCGTTGTTGAGCCGAGACTTTCAAAACAGTGGTTTGTGAAAGTGAATGCCTTGGCGGAACCGGCTCTCGGGGCGGTAAAGGACGGAAGGACCGTCCTGGTGCCTTCATCTTGGGAGAGGACGTATTACGAGTGGATGACCAATATCCGGGACTGGTGTATTTCAAGACAGATCTGGTGGGGGCATCGTATCCCGGCATGGAACTGCGGGGATTGTGGTGAAGTCAATGTGGCCAGGGAGACACCGGAAACATGTTCGGCGTGCGGTAGCAGGAAGCTGGAACAGGAGAGCGACGTACTGGATACCTGGTTCAGTTCCGCCCTGTGGCCGTTTTCTACTCTGGGATGGCCCGATGACACACCGGAACTCAACGCCTTTTATCCTACTTCGGTGCTTATCACCAGTTTCGATATCCTCTTTTTCTGGGTGGCCAGGATGATGATGATGGGTATCCACTTCATGGACGACGTGCCATTTAGGCATGTCTATCTCCACGCACTGGTGAGAGATGCCCATGGGAAAAAAATGAGCAAGTCTACCGGCAATGTCATTGATCCCCTCACGGTCATGGACAGGTACGGGACGGATGCAGTGCGTTTTACACTGACCGCCTTTGCCGCCCAAGGCAGAGATATCAAACTGGCCGAAGAGCGCATAGAAGGATACCGACATTTTGTCAACAAAATCTGGAATGCAGCCCGTCTCGTCCTGATGAATGTGGATCAGCAGGATGCACCATGCCTCGGAATGCCTCAGGCAGAGACTCCGAAAGACCCGGCGGAGCAGTGGATACTCTCCCGTCTGAGCCGGGTGACAGAAAATGTTAGGAAGGCCTTGGACGAATTCAACTTCGATGTTGTCGCCAAGGAGCTCTATCAGTTTTTCTGGCATGAGTACTGTGACTGGTATCTGGAGCTTGCCAAACCGGCCCTCAGCGGACGGGATGCCAGGCGCAGGGATGAGGCCACCGGTACGGCCCTGACCGTGTTGGACTACAGTCTCCGGCTGCTCCATCCTGTCATGCCTTTCGTTACTGAAGAGCTGTGGCATTACCTGCCCGGCCGGAAAGGATATATCATGACTGCCCGGTATCCACGGCCGATGGATGACTGGAGGAATGAGAAGGCCGAAAAGATCATTCAGAAACTCATGGAAATCGTCACTGGGGTGCGCAACGTGAGGTCAGAGCTGGGGATACATCCAGGGGCCAGAATAGACATTCTGGCAATACCCCACTCTCCGGATGTAAAAGACCTGCTTCGTTCCCAGGAGGAAGCTCTGGGTATCCTGGCAAGGGTTAAAAATCTGGAAATAATCGATCAGGGCGGGGAGAGACCACATGGAGCGGCAACTGTCATACTGGATGATGCGGAGATCTTCATACCCCTTGAAGGTCTTGTGGATCTCAAGGGAGAACTTCGTAAGCTGGCAAAGCAGGAGGAGAAGCTCAGAAAGGAACTTGCCAGGACAGAGGGCAAACTCAGGAATGAGAGCTTCCTCTCAAAGGCTCCTGAAGAAATAATCACCAAGGAAAGAGACAAGGAAAAACGATTCCGGACCAGGCTGGAAAAGATCGCTGTCCAGAGGGAGACACTGGAACAGCTGATGGAAACCTGAGACATGGAACAGAGCACCTGTATACCCCACTTTCTGCTCTACCGGGGCTGCGTGGCAGCAGCCCTTGAGGAAGATCTCGAGCATGGAGACATAACCACCGAACTTACCATAAGCCGCGCGGAAAGAGGCCGCAGTGTAATCATTGCCAAAGAAGAGACCGTTGTCGCAGGTACCTTTGCAGCCGCCGAAGCCTTCAGGCTGACCGATCCCGGGGTCCATATCGACGTGGTCAGTGGAGAAGGGGGGCTGGTGCAGGCGAACGACTGCATAATGAAGATAGAGGGGAGACTGGCCGCCATGCTTCAGGCAGAACGGGTGGCTCTCAATTTTCTTCAGCGGATGTGCGGAGTGGCGGCCCTGACCCGGCGTTTTGTCGAGGAAATCTCCGGACAGGGATGCAGGCTTGTGGACACTAGGAAGACCACCCCTGGAATGAGGCTGCTTCAGAAATATGCCGTCAGGGCAGGGGGCGGCTGCAATCACCGTTACGGACTTTCCGACGGTATACTCATTAAGGACAACCATATAGCCGCGTGCGGATCGGTTTCAGAGGCGGTGGCCAGGGCCAGAGCAGGGGCCCCGCACCTGATGAAGATCCAGGTGGAAGTGACAGATGTGCGGGAACTGGAGGAGGCTGTAGCCGCCGGAGCGGATGCACTCCTTCTGGACAATATGGATGTGCATACTCTGGCTGAAAACGTGAATCATGCCAGAAAACTCAAGCCGGATATCGTCCTGGAGGCATCAGGGGGGATCAGGCTGGAAAATGTACTGTCTGTTGCCCGGACAGGTGTGGATATCATATCCGTAGGGGGGCTGACCCATTCCGCACCGGCTGCGGACCTGAGCCTGAAGATAACAGGCAGGAGCTGACGCAGTGCATCCGATGTCACGGGTACTTTTTCAGGATCCATTGTCATCTTTCAGCCATGGTCGGCGTCCGGCCGGAAATGCGGTGCGTTTGTCAGCGGCCGGAAATGCCTGCGGATCGAATAATCCGGGTTGAAGGCGTGCTCTCTATACGTCGAATGCTGACGACATAACCTGAATGCCGCGCAATGTAAACGCTTCGGGGTGTCAACCCAACTGTCCGACCCGTACTCCCCTGACATTCTTTCTCATGTTTTCACTCTTTTCTATTATGTGATCCATGTTTGAGACACTGATCTTGTAAATCACAGGGGTGTCGAGTTCCATAGCTGTGTCAACGGGGGGCAGCAGAGACTGCTCGACCCCCCGCCGGGCCAGAGCACCTGCCAGCCTCGTTCCTGCCATTTCATCAGAACCGGCATTTTTGAACATGCTGTCGAGACTCTCCATCCCGTTGGATTTGAACAGGTCGGCCAGGGCGGCGATGATGGTGGTGTCACTGCTGATGCATGCCCATTCGGCAGCCCGGACAGCGTAACTGTTGCCATTGAATGACATGGCTATCCCTCCGCCTTCTGCCGTCAGTTTCAGCGCCTGTACATCGGTTATGCTGTCGCCTACGTAGAAGACGTCTGCCAGGGTAAGACCGGTCCTGAGGAGACTGTCTTCAACGGCCCTGGCTTTTTCCATACCGCCTGTGGGATTTACATCCCTGTAGATCCTGCCTATATCCATTCTGGGGATGACGCGCCAGAAAATCTCGTCAAGACGCTCCACGATCTTTCTGTTTCCAAGTGTGAGGTCTGCCGGTCCTTCTGCTTGCTCGGGCCATGACAGAAGGGGCTGGCCGGCAATTTCTGAAACCAGCCCTGCAAGGGTCCCGGCGTCTGCTTCCGAGAGCCGGTACCGGTCCATGTCCAGGGCGGTGCAGTAGACATGATCCTCTGGAAACCCTGAGATCCTGCACAATGCCTCGAGATACGGCCGGTAGCTTGTGCTGATGATGAAAGTGGGCATGATTTCGGCCACACTGGGCAGCATCTCCCTTGCTCCGGGCAGCAGAATCAGGGTCTCCTCTGAAAAGGATTCCATCTTTTCATTAGTGACGTTGAATGCCTTTAGAAAAGGGAGGATCAGCTTGAGCGTATCCCCCGCCTTGTACCCCTTTCGTTTCTCTACGTCTGCAAGATAATCGTCGTACCTGCTGACCCGGGCAAAGAAATCACCGCCTTTCGGTATGAGTGCTTCGCACAATTCAAAAGCATTGTCGTTCTGGGTAATTGGTCCTTCACAATCAATATTCAACTGCGGCATGACTGTTTCCTGTGATCTGTGCAGTCCCTGATAATCAGGTCTAAACCTTGATTTCCGTCTTGTCCAGCATAGCGTCTGCAAAGGAAAGGATGAAGTCCCTCTGCTCAGGAGTGGCAAATGCCACACAGTTGCAGCGGATCTTTTCCCTGCTCCTTATCAGCATCTCAAAATTCACGAATCTGTCTCCCAGTTCGACAGCCGCATAGTGAGGCCGACAGTCAACGTGTCCGGACTGGACTGAGGTGAGCATGTCGTCTGGAATTCTGAGCCAGAATATGCTGCCGATATCCGAACGTTCACAGTAATTGTCCAGGTAATCCTTTATCCTATCCAATTCTGCCGGTCTGAGCTCGTCTATAACGTATTGGCGCATTTTGTTTTGATCTCCTCGTATCCGTAGTCAGGCACCCGCAGTACAGTCAGTGTCGTTCCGGAAATGTTCTTTACATCCGATCTATGTGCAGCATGAATCAATGCCTGGAACACTGTTTATTCATGCTGCACATAGATCGG
>DTYO01000242.1 GCA_012961845.1 Thermodesulfobacteriaceae bacterium | reverse complement strand
AGGCCGATGCTCTCCCAACTGAGCTACCCGCCCTGAAATGCCGCTATTCTGTAACATTTGCTCAGGGCAGTGTCAAGAGAAACTCTGAAAAATGTCCCTTTTACTTTCCTGACGCAGCAGGGGAGGTTATTACAGGAACATCAACAGGTTGCCGGTGACTGTCTGTCCGGGAATGAAGATTTTCGTTCGAGGTCAATGCCTGTGAAAAAAGAGAGTGGAAAGAAAGCCCTTTCCAGACAGATACTAATGGATGATATCCCCTATACGCTGGAGTCTGGGTCTGAATTTATCAGAATTCCAGCTCCAGTAGATAATGAAGGCCTTGCCCTTTACGTCCTTCAGTGGGACAAATCCCCAGAACCTGCTGTCATAACTCTGGTCCCGGTTGTCACCCATTACGAATATGTGACCCGCCGGAACAGTGACCGGCCCCATGTTGTCTCTGGGTTGAACGGATCCGGGGATTATCCTGCTGTCAGTATATTGAACGCCGGGTGGATCAGGAAAACGTTTCCCATTGACATAGACCTTCTTATCGACAATTTCGACCGTATCTCCCCCTACGGCGATAACCCGTTTGATAAAATCCTTGTTCCTGTCTACAGGATAGATAAAGACCACTACATCCCCGGGTCCAGGATCCTGTACTGGAATCCAAATCTGCCTGGTGACAGGATTCTTGACTCCGTATGCAAACTTGTTCACCAGTATGTGATCACCTATCAGGAGCGTCTCAATCATGGAACCTGAAGGTATTTTGAAGGCCTGCACCACGAATGTCCTGATAAACAGGGCCAGAGCCAGAGCGATCAGTATGGCCTGTCCGTATTCCCATGCCACTGATTTCCATGAGCGGCCTGAGGAGTGTCCTGTTCTGTAAGGCGATGCGTTCATAAGGACGAGATACTATACCCTAGATCCGCACATGGCAAGTATTGACACATTGATCCATAAGGCACGTCATATCTTCAGGATGCTTAGAAAGGCTTCCTGAGGGATCTCGACCTGTCCCACCTGTTTCATTCGTTTCTTACCCTCTTTCTGTTTTTCGAGCAGTTTTCGTTTCCTGGTGATATCGCCGCCGTAGCACTTTGCCGTGACGTCCTTTCGAAGGGGAGGAATGCGCTCCTTGGCTATTATCTTGCTGCCTATGGCGGCCTGAATCACCACCTCGAACATCTGCCTTGGTATTACCTTGCGCAACCGTCCCACCAGGTCTCGGCCCCTGTAATAGGCCTTGTCCCTGTGGACTATTACAGAGAGGGCATCCACAGGCTGTTTGTTTATCAGGATGTCCAGCTTGACCAGCCTTGCAGGTCTGTATTCCAGGAAATCATAATCTATAGAGGCGTATCCCCTGCTCGCGGATTTCAGTCTGTCATAGAAGTCCAGTACTATTTCATTAAATGGCAGTTGGTATTCGAGGAGCACCCGCCCCTCTGAAAGATACCGCATGTCGACCTGCCGTCCTCTCCTTTCGTCACAGAGTTTCATGATAGGGCCTATATATTCTTTTGGAACATATATTTCCATCTTTATGTACGGTTCTGCTATGGTGTCGATCTTGTCCGGTTCTGGCATTTGGGCCGGGTTATGGACCTGTACGACTTCACCGTTTTTCAGGGCGATTTCGTAGGAGACAGCAGGAGCAGTGCTGATCAGTGACAGTTCATATTCTCTTTCCAGACGCTCTTGGACTATCTCCATGTGGAGAAGACCCAGAAAACCGCACCTGAATCCGAATCCAAGGGCGGCCGAACTTTCCGGTTCGTACGAAAAGGCAGGGTCATTCAGCCAGAGTTTTTCTACAGCCTCCTTGAGAGGATCGTACTGCGCCGGATCCACCGGATAGAGGCCGCAGAATACCATGGCCTTTATGGGCTTGAATCCGGGCAGAGGGGTTTGTGCAGGGCGCCTGTCATCAGTGATGGTGTCTCCGATCTGTGTATCTCTGACAGATTTTATGCTGGCAGTAAAAAAACCGACTTCTCCCGCAGAAAGCCCTTCAACATCCAGAGGGTAGGGCGAAAATATTCCCACCCTCCCGACCTCATGGGTCTGACCGATGGACATCATCCGGATTTTCATGCCCGGTTTCAGGATACCGTCGACAACCTTGATCAGTACCACTGTGCCCTGGTATGGATCAAACCAGGAATCAAATATCAGGGCCTTGAGCGGTTTATCCGCATTTCCTGCCGGAGGCGGGATTTTCCTGACTATGGCTTCAAGGACTGCCCTGGTTCCGGTTCCTTCTTTTGCACTGACCAGGAGTGCATCCGAAGCGTCGAGTCCTATGATGTCCTCTATCTCCCTGGCCACCCTTTCAGGATCCGCACTGGGCAGATCGATTTTGTTCAGTACAGGTATTATTTCAAGATCATTATCCAGGGCCATATAGACGTTTGCCAGCGTCTGGGCCTCAACTCCCTGAGTAGCATCTACCACGAGAAGGGCGCCTTCGCATGCGGCCAGACTCCTTGAGACCTCGTATGAAAAATCCACATGTCCCGGAGTATCGATCAGGTTCAGAATATAATTTCTGCCATCCTCTGCTGTATAAGAAAGGCGAACAGTCTGGGCCTTTATTGTTATGCCTCTTTCTCTTTCCAGTTCCATCTGGTCCAGAAATTGCTCTTTCATCTCTCTGTCCGAAACGGTGCCGGTAATCTGAAGTATCCTGTCCGCCAGAGTGGACTTGCCGTGATCTATATGGGCGACTATTGAAATATTTCTGATTCTGCTGGGATCTGCGGTCATGTTGACAGTTCTCCTGGGTTTGAGATGGATTTACCCCAGTGGTTGGTTATTCCCACTGAATAGTTTTCTGACATATGCCTGTCAAGTAAACGGTTTTTTCCGGAGTCTCTGTGCCGTGTAAAAAACAATGCTCGAAGTATCAAATAGATGTCAGTACTTTTTTATCCGCGACGGTCTGGTACAAGAACTCTTCATTCATGGGCAGACACAGCCCATATGCATGGCGAAAGATACTCAAGAACGAGGAAAAAAAATAAGGATCTTTCATCGGATTTTCAAGTATGGACAGTTTTGGGTGGAATGGATCATCCTGTGTTTGCCGGGGAAAGCGGAGGCGGCAAGGTCTGAGTCTATCGATTCAAATAATTTTAGAAGCTTAATCTTTTTAAAAAACTTCGTAAAGAATGAAACATATTTTACCGACACATTAATAAACCTTCTGAGTTTTTTTTCAGGACAGAATTATGAATATACCTGGTAAGACAACAATTATAATTTTGAGGTGGAGCTGGCCGTCATGAAGTTTTCTTCCATGCCGAAAAAATTGAGAAAGGGCAAGAACCGGCCTGTGCTTGGTCTGGACATAGGTTCTCACAGCATCAAGCTGATGGAGTTTTCAAACAACGGGCCAAATCGGCAGATCAGGAGGATAGGGATGGCCCTTGTGCCGCACGGGACCATTGTTGACGGATCCATCAAAGAACCTGACAAAGTGATTAATGTTCTCGCATCTCTGATCGAAAATCTCAGCCCGAAAATCGGGCACTGCGGCATATCAATAGCTGGATATTCCGTGATTGTGAAAAAAGTCAGAGTTCTCTACCAGGACGAAAGGGAATTGGAAGAAAACCTTATGTTCGAGGCCGAAAAATATGTGCCTTTCGAGATAGAAGACGTTTATGTCGATTTCCACCGCTTAAATCGCGACAATGAACAGAAGAACGGGATGGAGATCTTTTTGGTGGCTGCCAAAAGAGAGATAGTGGATAGTTACGCCAATATCATTCAGGAGGCAGGCTTGATGCCGGCTGTAGTGGATGTAGATGCATTTGCTATGGGAAATGCCCAGGAGGGTGCCTTCGGATTGGTAAAGGATGTGACTATCCTGGTTGACATCGGAGCATCCAAAACGAATCTGAATATAACGGCGTCTGGTCAGTCACTCTTTGCAAGGGATATGGCATTCGGCGGCAATCAGCTTACCGAAGCAATCCAGGAAGCAACAGGTCTGGACTGGAAGGAAGCGGAACAGACCAAAATCAGGGGCTCGGAAGAACAGGCTCTCATGAAGGAGGTGGCTCCGCTCTGCAGGGAACACTGTTTGCTATGGGCATCCGAAGTCAGGAAAGCCATTGATTTTCATATATCAAACTCCGGGTTGCAGGAACAGCCCCGGCATATGCTGTTAAGCGGCGGTTCTGCCCTGTTGAAAGATCTCGACAGGCTGTTCAGCAGAGAGACCGGTATGACAGTAAAGATTTTTAATCCTTTAGAAAACTATTCTGTGGGGAAAGATATAGATACCGAATACGTGGCCAGCGTTGCTCCACAAATGGTCATAGCAACCGGGCTGGCAATGAGGACTGGATAGAAATGATAAAAATCAATCTGCTTCCCGTAAGAGAGTGGCGCCGAAGGGAGGCTGTCCGCCAACAGATTTCCATATTCATACTGATATTTATCCTCCTGCTGACAGGTCTGCTGGCAGCGGGGATGGTCACCCAGGGAAAATTGCGTTCACAAAAGAGAGAGCTGGCTGCCCTGGAGGCGAGGAAGGCGAAACTTGCATATGTAAACAAGAAAATTAAGGTCCTGAATGCAAAAAGGAAAGAAGTGGAAAACAAGTTTGTTGCCATTGAAAAATTACAGGAAGGGCGTACTTATACTGTAAAAGTTATGGATGAAATCGTCAGTCTGCTGCCCATAGACAGAATATGGCTGACAAACCTGAAGTTTCGGAAGAACAGACTGGAAATGGAAGGGGTTGCCCTGGACAACCATACGGTGGCCTTGTTCATGCAGCGTATGGACGCTTCCCCCATGTTTGGGCGTGTTACTCTCAAGAATACCATGCAGAAAGGGATTCAGGGGCACGATCTCATGAAATTCGGCATTTCTGTTGCGATGCAGGAATCCCAAAACATAAAAGCCGGCAAATCGACATCGAACAAAAGCGGGAAGAGTAAAAAGACGTGAAGCTGAAATTAAATAAACCGACCTGGAAAGTACCTGCAGGCCTTTTTCAAACAGTCTATTCTCTGCCTATATGGCAGAAAGCGGCCATATGTATTGTCGTATGGTCGCTTCCTGTGGCTCTTGCCTGGTTCCTTTTTCTGGCACCGGCCATGGAAGAAATCAGGGTCATAGAAGGGAAGGTGCCGAAGTTGAAAAAGGAACTGGCGATCCTGGAGGCAAAAGCCAAGAGGATTCCCGACATAGAGAAAGAACTGAAGGATCTGGAACTGATACTGAAAAAGGCCCTCAAGCTTCTTCCAGAAAAGGAGGATATCCCCTCTGTCCTGACGGATGTATCATCTCTCGGCAACCAGGCCGGCCTGGAAGTGAAGTCATTTAATCCTAATAAAGAACGGGTGAATGACTTTTATGCGGCGATACCCGTAAGCCTGAGTATCAAGGGGCCTTTCCACAACACGGTTTCCTTTTTCAACAATGTCGGGCGGATGGCTCGAATCGTCCACATTCAGGAAATAAACATGGGAAAGGCTTTCAAAAAAACGGAAATATGGAGCCAGAAAGGAACCGGCGCGGGCGGTAAGGCGGCAAAGCAGGCAGGCGGCGACAAAGACGATGAATCAGTGGAATCGGCCAGCAACTGGATAATCAATACTCAGTGCAAGGCAGTTACCTACCGCTTTCTGAGTCCTGAAGAGCAGAAGGCTATGAAAAATAAAAATGGATACACCAACAAAATACTT
>DTYO01000241.1 GCA_012961845.1 Thermodesulfobacteriaceae bacterium | reverse complement strand
TCTGGGCGAGGCGCGCTATTGCCGCCTCGACTTCTTTGGAAGACACCATCATCAGATCTGCCAGTTCATCTATTATTATGACCAGGTAGGGGAGAGGCTCCTCGGCATTCCTGTTGTAGGTTTCCAGATTCCTTGTCTGCAGTTCTTCGAGAAGCTGATATCTTCGTTCCATCTCCAGCACGGCCCACCTCAAGGCCCTGGTAGCCTCCTTGGGATCGCTCACCACAGGGTGGAGTAGATGGGGAATACCGTCATACAGAGACAGTTCTATCCTTTTGGGATCAATCATGAGCAGTCGCAGGCTGTCAGGCCTGTGGCGGTAGAGGAGAGAACAGATCATTGCATTGAGGCCTACACTCTTTCCCGTGCCGGTGGCACCGGCAATCAGCAGATGGGGCATTTTGGCCAGGTCGGTGACGACCGGCTGTCCAACAATATCCTGGCCCAGGGCCAGCGGTATTTTCCCTTTATGGTCCTGGAAGTTGTCGCTGACAAGTATTTCCTTGAGGAATACGATCTGCCTGGATGCATTCGCCAGTTCTACGCCAATGACCGACTTGCCTGGAATGGGCGCCACTATCCTGACGCTGTGGGTCTTGAGCGCCATTGCCAGGTCATCTGTCAGAGAGGCCACCTTGTTTATCTTGACGCCCGGGGCAGGTGAATATTCATACATTGTGACCACCGGTCCAGGGCAGATTTCCACCACGCTTCCTGTCACTCCGAAATCCAGGAGTTTCTGCTCAAGAGCCTGGGCATTGGCAAGAAAGACTTCCCTGTCAGTTTCCATGTTTTTTCTTGTGGGAGAATCCAGGAAGTCCAGGACAGGCAGGGTGAATTCGCCTGTCACCGGCGTTACCTGAAACTGGTCCGGATCCAGGGACTTCCCTTTTTTTATGTCCGGAGCAGGTTCTTTGCTGGGTTCGACTATCCTGGGTATCGCGGGAGCCGGCTCTTGATCCATGTCAGGCTTTGGGCGCCTGCCCTTAACTGGTTTCGCTCCGGATTTCGTGTGAGTTCCGTCTGCCTGTCCGTGCTTCCGGCGTAATGCTGTGTCTGCAACAGCGGAAACGGCTGAAACAGCGCCTGAAAGGGACAGGGTGGTGGCGGTCATGAAGCCGGTTATGAAAAGCACGGCCCCGGACAGAACCGTGCCCCATTTGCCTATCCAGTCCATGAGGAAGTTTGTGACTGCAAGACCGATCAGCCCTCCCGCCGCTTCGGGGTGGCTGGCACGGGAGATTCCGGCGGCAAGACTGAAAATGGAAAGGCCGATACTCGTGGAGATGAGCATCGCGGTCCAGCCGGTTATGATCCATGCCGTTCCAGGCATGAAATCCGGCTTTGACAGGAAGGTCTGTATTGCCAGTGCTCCCAGAAGAACAGGGAGCCACCAGGCTGCATATCCCACCACATCCATCAGAAATGCCGCCAGATGGGCCCCTACAGGCCCCATCCAGTTGGTCGAACCGGTGAGTGCGTACTGGTGGAGACTGGGGTCGGACGGTGAATAGCTCAGCAATGCGGCAATGATGAAAATATCTGCTGTAACCAGAAGTAAGCCTTGAATTTCCCTTAAAAAGGGTTTGTAGTGTTCAGGGCCGCTGTTTTTTTTGTCGGAGTTGTTTTTTTTTGCCACTCTTGTCCTCTGTCATCTTGAAAAAATCCTTGCATCCGCGGCACTCTGCAGGCGGATTCAGGCCGGCATGTCATCCCCCGCTCCTGCGGTTCAGCGCTGAGCTGATTTGAGTGATGCCGTCCAGACAGCTGCTGCATAATTTTCTGAGGTCTGGTTCTGGACGGCCCGCCGCAACCGGCATGCCCTCCCTGCTGTTCGGATGTGGTGCAGTCTCATTTTCAACAATATCCACTATTTATATAAATTTCAAGTTACATTCCATGTGGACTGGAACCCCATGTATTCGAGCTGTCAGGCCTTGTACGGAGAAAATTGACGTTTTATCTTTCGTTATAAATCGGGTAGATTGGTTTTAAAAGGTCTGGTCAGGGCGGTTTCTGAGCCCTGTCTGAAAGACATGACATGGGCTGATTGAATAAGAATGGCCGTATTGACCATATATTATGAAATATCGGCTTTCCGGGCTGGTACAGGAGTAGAAATTGAAGATTGCAGTCAGTGGCAAGGGTGGGGTAGGGAAAAGCACAATAACCGCCCTGATAATTCAGGTTTTGAAGGAAAAAGGAAGAAAGGTACTGGCCATTGATGCAGATCCGAGTCCGCATCTTGCGAGGCTTCTGGGGTTTCCGGAGGCGGATGAGATCCGGCCGATCGCAGAGATGACGGAACTTCTCCAGGAAAGATCCCAGCGAAATGGTCCGTTTTACAAGCTCAATCCCGGTGTGGATGATCTCCCGGAAAAATTTATGAGGCGCCGGGATGGAATCAACCTCATGGTAGTGGGCAGTATTCAGCAGGGTGGGGCTGGATGTGCATGTGCGGACAACGCCGTTCTGAGAAGCCTTTTGAATGCGCTGCTCCTGTCACCGGATGAAGATATCGTACTCGATATGGAGGCAGGCGTGGAACACCTTGGCAGAGGGACCATAGCCAGCGTGGATCATCTTCTGGTAGTGGTTCAGCCGTACAGGGGAAGTCTTGAAACGGCGCGAAAAATTCAGAGACTTGCCGGTGATCTTGGTCTGAGCCATCTCGATTTGGTGGCAAACCAGGTCCACGGCCAGGAGGATATCGATTATATAGTGGAAAACCTCGGCATGGAACCCGTGGGGATATTCCCTGTATCACCTAAGGTAAAAAAAGCCGAGAGAAAGGGAATACCAGTGGGAGATGTCAGTGGCGACCTCAGGGAGGCAGCCAGAAACATGCTCACGGCCCTGGGGAAGAAAGATGAACAGGACTGAATCGATCCTGGCGGATGTCCAGAGCCTCCCGGACGACCGGAGAATCCCTCTTCAGAAGGTCGGGATAAAAAATATCCGTTACCCCATAACTGTGTTGGACAAGGCCAACGGCACCCAGCAGACTGTAGCCAGTATAAACATGTACGTATATCTGCCCCATCAGTTCAAGGGGACGCATATGAGCCGGTTTGTAGAGATCCTCAACCGGTATTCCAAGCAGATAAATGTGCGGACTTTTGCCGAGATCCTCGCTGAAATGAAACGCAGGCTAGATTCCAGGGAAGCGCACCTTGAGGTTGATTTCCCTTATTTCATAGAAAAGATGGCCCCTGTCACCAGGACTCCGGGACTCATGGAGTACGGTTGCGGGCTTCATGGCACCATGACAGAGCGGCTGGATATGGTGCTGGTGGCCAGGGTGCCCATTACTACCCTGTGTCCGTGCTCCAAAGAGATATCAGACTACGGAGCCCACAACCAGAGAGGGGAGGTGAGAGTCAGGGTCCGCTTCGACCGCTTTCTGTGGCTGGAAGACGTGATATCCGTGGTGGAAGATGCATCATCTTCAAAGGTTTTTTCAGTTCTGAAAAGGCCTGATGAAAAATATGTAACGGAAAAGGCCTATGAGAGACCGATGTTTGTGGAAGATGTGGTCCGGGGTGTATGCCAGAGATTGAAGGAACTGCCAGAAGTCACGTGGTTCGAAGTCGAGGCTGAAAATTTTGAATCCATTCACAACCATTCGGCCTATGCCTGGACAAGATGGACCCGTAACCGGGGGCATTGAAAAAGGGCGGCAGTGTCACACTGCCGCCCTTTTTCAGGCTATTCGGCCTTGATTTCTATCTGTTTTGGTTTTTCCTCTTCCTTTTTGGGCAGTACAATATTCAGTATTCCCTTTTTGTATTTTGCTTCTATTTTGTCTGCATCTGCAACAACCGGGAGCCTGATTGTCCTTGAAAAGGCGCCGTAGCGCGTCTCCTTTCTCAGATAATTTTTCTTTTTTTCTTCTGTTTCTTCTTTCTTTTCGCCTTTGATGGTAAGAAGGTTTCCTGAAAGAGAAATTTGGATATCCTTGGGGTCTATACCCGGAATTTCTGCTTTTACTGTAATGGAATCGTCCGTTTCGGACACATCTATGGAGGGAACCCATTCACCTTCAAAGGGCATCAACTCAGTACCGCCAAAAAAGTTTTCCCAGAGATTGTCCATCTCTTTCCGTAGGCTGGTCAATTCCCGTATCGGTTTCCATGGAGAGATTTCAAACATGACACGTACCTCCTTTCCGAATGGTTTTTCTGTCCCTTACCACACAATAAGTATGGAATTACTGCTGTCAAGTGAATGATACGTAACCGGCGTCTCTTCAGAGTTCTCACACTCAACTCATAGATCGGCGAAAGCGTTGTATTCAGGAGACGGGTACCGCTCCGGGTTTTCAGGGCTGGTGCAGTAGATCCAGGGCCACCCGTTTGACTTCCATGGAGGAGTCATTCAGAAAAGGGTGCAGCTCTTCCGTTGTGAGGCACTGCATGCTTCCTAGACGTTCAAGGGCCAGGGCCCTTATCCTGGGATTGGGGTCTGACAGATAGGAGCGGTAAAGGAGTTCATGGCCTGCCTGGTGGTCTAGCTGCCCGAGAAGGATCAAAATATCGAGCCTGAGGGCGGGGTCCCCGTGCTCCAGTTCATCTTTGTATATGGCGGTGATTTCTTCCTGCTTGTCTCTGAATCTCCAGAGATTGAACAGGATGGCACGTTTCTGATCAATGGAACACTGTTTGAGCCTGTCTGCAAGAAGACCGACAAGCCTGCTGTCTTTCAGGTTGCAGAGGGAATTTACCGCTACCTCCTGCACTTCCTGATCTTCATCATAGATGCATTCTATCAGAGGAAGAACAGCCCCGGAATTGCCCTCCCAGCCCATGGCCATGATAGCGCGTACTCTGTTTCCATGATCGGACCCGGCAAGGTCGGAAATCAGCTTTCTCATCAGGGCCTGAGGTTCATTGAGAAACGGTCCGATCACGCTGAGATGAATGGCGGCCTGGTCCCTGAGATCTTCCGGTTCATTTTTGTCGCCCATGATTTCATACAGTGTCCAGTAGACATCCTCTTTGGCAAAACTGCCCAGCAGAAAGACTATTTCCCTCCTGAGTCTGTGGTCTCCGGATCTCAGCGCCTTGAGAAGTATTGGAATCGTGCGTTCTCGGTCTTCCAGGATCAGACCGGGGTCGGCCAGGTATCTCCTGGCCTGGCTGAGCAGTCTTTCTTTGGCATCGAATGGTACGATCGGGGACATATCGGCGGTTCAGCTCCGGACATTGAATTCCAGCTTGAATCGAAGGCCTTTGTCCCTGGAAACGAGAAACAGGGCGAGAGTTCCGACTTCAGTGACGGTGGCTTCTATTTCTACTGGTATTACCGTCCCCGGATTCACGTCCGGGGCTTCCATGGAGGTCTGGAGAGTAGTGACGGGTTCTATGGTTCCCTCCCAGTCATCTATATAGTCCCCTGCCTGGTCATCAGGCCTTATGGTTGAGGCCATGAATCGAAATTCCACCGGCTGACCCACTACAAGGCCGAATTGCCTTTCAGGAAGAGAAACAGATTCTCCTTCTTCCAGTCCCTGAGGCACTATGCAGAGTGCATTTATGGCCGGAGGTATGCCTGGAACGGCTGGCCGCGAACCTTCGATGCCGATATAGTAGGATTGTGCAATTCCTCCTCTTATCCTGAGGCCATCTCCTCTGCGGACAAGACCGAAATAGGCGGCCCCCAGGGCAACTGCCCTGTCAAGGTCCGCACTGGCAAGCTCCAGTAGTTCCTGACTCCCCTTGTCCCTCAGCCATGATCCCAGTGTGTCGGCTATCCTGCGGCGAATCAGGTCTGACTTGAAGACTCCGCCGTTGAACAGAATGCCTGTGGGCAGGTCCGGTTCTTCAGAATCGAATTCATTTACGGAATGAAGATTCAGGAAGCCGGCCAGATGTTTGGTGATGGCCGTGTCGTTGACATATGGAAGCCCCAGTTCCTGGAGCCCTATCCTGGGTCTTTCTTCAGGCAGTTCATCCGCCCTGCATCTGGGAAGGAACCCTTCGAGCAATATGGATTCCAAGTTTTCTCTGGTGAGACCGGTGCGTATGGTTCCCCCCACCAGGCCGGAACCTGTGCCTGGAATGACTACAGGGACTTCGGAAAGTTCCGAGTCTGACAGCAGTCTTTCCTTGGCGATCCTTACGTTGTGCCACAGGGTCTGCATCTGCTTGGAATTCAGATGAATTTTTCTGGATCTGAGTTCTTCGCCGAGGTTGTAGGCCAGGGCGAGATCCATATTGTCACCGCCGAGAAGAATATGGTTTCCAACGGCGATTCTCTTGAGAGCAAGTTCACCTTCCTCGGATGTCACCTTGATCAGGCTGAGATCGGTGGTGCCGCCTCCCACGTCGCACACCAGGAGGAGATCGCCGGGCTGGACTAGGTCCTTCCAGTCTTGTCTATGCTCGTTCAGCCATGCGTAGAATGCAGCCTGCGGTTCTTCCAGCAGCACAATGTTTTCAAGTCCTGCGGAAGCAGCGGCCTTTACCGTAAGCTCCCTGGCGACCGCATCGAACGAGGCCGGAATGGTGATGTAAATTTCCTGGTTTTCCAGCCGCTGCTCCTCCGTCTTGGCCATGATGAAATTCCAGGCCGATTTCAAATGGCGGAGATATGTAGCGGATGCTACTATCGGAGAAAGCCGCGGAACATCTTCCGGTGCATCTACAGGGAGCAGAGGGGCCGTTCTGTCCACACCCTGGTGGCAGAGCCAGCTCTTGGCAGATACCACGAGTCTTCCAGGGACTTCAGCTCCTCTTGCCCTGGCATAGGCGCCGACTACCCTGTCTCCAAAGGGATCCCACGGCAGGGTGAGAGTCTTGTCCTTTTTTTCCTGCTCTGTGGGCAGATATATGAAAGAGGGCAGGAGATCACTTTCATCTGTTTCACCTGGAGCGACAATCTGCGGGACAGGTAATATCCTTATTATCTCTTTGTCTTCTTCTGTATCTACATATGACAGGACACAGTTGGTGGTACCGAGATCTATGCCGATTATGTATCTGGAATCGCTCACGGAATCTCAACCTCAGCAGGGGCTAGTACGTCTGTTTGGTTCTTTGCGGTCCATTTGGGCAGGCGGTTTTCAGTCATTTTCCACCCGCAGTGACGGAGGATGCCTTTATAAGGCGGCTGGCCGTGGACATTCCCTGTCAACTTGATCCTGGTGGAGTCAAAATCCGTCTCGATTTCAACATCGCTCCCTTCGGCTGCATCGAGGATGGGCCTGATTCCCAGGATTTCTCTGACTGCGGCTCTACAGCCCCGATGGACTTCTCTGGCTGCTGCTCCTATCTGGGCATCATCGTATGGTTCTATATCTTCCTGCAAGAAATCGAGCAGTCTTCCTTCCCTCTGCAGAAGGCCCAGGAGTTGTACAATGACGACCTGGCCGTCCTGTGGCAGAGCTTCCCGCATCCTGGCCGCTTCCTCCTGAACGGCTTCCGGGCTGGGTATGTCTTCAGCCGGAACAGGTTTCCGTTTTTCCGCCTCCGTTTTTTCTTCTCCTTCGCCAACTGCCTTTTCCGGCTTTTCCTTCTTTATGGGGCGGGGCCTTTTGATCCAGTCATCGGCCATGAGAGCAAAGATTATCCATGCCAGGATCGGGCCGCCTGTTAGGGCAGAGCCAATCCAGGTGTTGAGAAAGTCCTGATGGAGGTATACAACCGCACCGCCCATGCCGGAGAGTGCTCCGAACAGAAAAAAAGAAGAAATCAGTATTTTGGCCTTTAAATTTTGTCCGTTCATGATTCAGTCAGATCCTGTAGTATGAATTGTCATTTTTCAGTAAGCGTCTGTCTGCAAGTATTCAGTTTCCAGGCAGGCGCTGAATAAAATGAGCGCGCGCCGCATTGATTGGCAATGCCGAATGCATCAGGTTATGGTAAAAAATAGGATAAGGATGTCAAGGGGTGAATGTCGTTTAACCGCAGGGCCTTTGATCGGCACGGACTGGTACTGATGATTTGTAATTTTCCCCTGTATTATACATAAGCTCATGAAATTTGAGGTTGAGGTAAAGATCCGGAACAGATTGGGCCTCCATGCTAGGCCTGCATCGCGGTTTGCACAGCTGGCCAGTGAGTTTGAATCCGATGTATGGCTGGTAAGGGATGGTTATGTGGTTGACGGTAAAAGTATTTTAGAGGTGCTCACACTGGCCTGTCCCAAGGGGACGGAATTGATTATAAGGACCGACGGAAAGGATGCTGAACAGGCCTTGGAAGCCCTGAGGAGGCTTGTTACAGGCCGTTTCGGAGAACTGGATTGACTGTGATGCCGCGCAGGAAAAATGAATGCAGTATTTTAAAAGGGATCGGGGCGGCCCCTGGAATTGCCATAGGCCCTGCTTTTCTTCTGAACAGCTCAAAGGTGAGAATCCTGAGGCGCAGCATAGATGACTCCGATATTCCCGGGGAACAGGAACGCTTTGAAAAAGCGGTTTCAGATGCGGAGCAATGGCTTAACAGACTTCTGGATGAAATGCCTGAAGAGCTCAAGGGACAGAGCGGAATTTTTCAGGCCCATCTGCTGATGCTCAGAGACCGCATGATCTATAACCGTACCCTGGACATTATTGCGGATGAGGGAATAAACGCCGAGTGGGCGCTGGATACATCTCTGGAATATGCCAGGAGGCTTTTCGAACAGGTGAAAGATACATATATCAGGGAGCGCATCTCGGACCTGGAATATGTGGTGGAAAGGATACTTCAGTTCCTGTCAGGAAGCCCGGTGGTTGATTTTGGAGAACTCGACGAGCCTGTAGTGATTGTTGCCCATGATCTGTCACCTGCCGATACCATCCAGATGAAACGGGACAAAGTTCTGGCGTTTGTCACAGAAGTGGGTAGCCGTACCTCTCATACCGCCATCCTGGCCAGGTCTCTGGGGATTGCGGCAGTTGTAGGGGTGGAGGGGCTGACCTCGGGTATTTTTTCAGGGGAGATGGTAATTGTGGACGGACTGGCCGGCCAGGTAATCATCAGTCCAGATGATGACAGACTGGCTAGGCTGGGAGAGAAACAGGATTCCTATCTGCGTTACAGGCTGGAGGCTATCCATTTCAGCGGGCTTCCAGCAGAGACCAGGGACGGATACAGGTTGAAGGTCAAAGCCAATATGGAACTGACGGAGGAGGTGCCGTCCATTGTTGCCAACGGGGCGGAGGGAATAGGGCTTTTCAGAACGGAATTCCTGTATCTTGCCAGAAAGAATATTCCGACTGAGGAACAACTTTTTGCCACATACCGGGAGGTGGTGGAAAGCATGTCTCCTTATCCGACTACTATCCGCACTCTTGATATCGGGGGAGACAAGCTCGTCTCTGCGGTGTCCCTTGATGAAGAAGTTAATCCGGCACTGGGGCTAAGGGCCATCCGGCTCTGTCTGGAGGAGAAGGAACTTTTCAAAACCCAGTTGAGGGCCATTCTGAGGGCTAGTGTCTTTGGAAGTGTCAAGATTCTTTTCCCCATGATATCAGGCAGAATGGAGATAGTAAAAGTCAAGCGCTTTCTTGAAGAGGTCATGGAAGCCATGACACGGGAAGGCATTCCTTTTGATGAAGATGTGAAGCTGGGTATCATGATTGAAGTGCCGACTGCGGTAATGGTGGCTGATTTTCTGGCCGAAGAAGTAGATTTTTTCAGTATAGGTACAAACGATCTGATTCAGTACGGCCTGGCCATAGACAGAGTGAATGAATACGTAGCTCATCTGTATGAGCCTCTGCATCCCGGGGTGTTGCGTATGATAAAGCAGGCTGTGGATGCAGCACACCAGTCAGGTATCGCGGCGGCCATGTGCGGAGAGATGGCCGGAGAACCCATGTATGTTCCGGTCCTTGTGGGAATGGGGCTTGACGAACTGAGCATGAATTCTCTTTCGATACCAAGGATTAAGCGCCTGATACGTCAGGTTGACCAGGAACAGTGTTCAAACCTGGTGAAAGAGCTTCTTGAATCATCTACAGGCAGCAGGATCAGAGAAATTCTTTTGGATTTTCTCAAATCGAAATTTCCGGACGAATTCGGCCCTGCAATAGGACTCTATCCAGATTTTTGGGACATGGATGCCTGAGCTGCCGTCAGATACCTGTAATGGCCGGAATGTATATCCACATACCATTCTGTACGAAAAAGTGCCCTTACTGCGATTTTGTCTCAGGTCCTGCCTCTCCGGAGACAAAAAAGAGATATCTGCATGCAGTAAGACAGGAGATGCTCCTGGCGGCAGAAAGGCCGATGCTGTCCGGACTGCATTTCGGTTCCATATTCATAGGGGGCGGCACCCCTACTACGGTTCAGGCAGAGGAAATCATATCCCTTGTTGATACAGCCCTGGAGACATTTTTGTTTTCAGGTACACCTGAGATAACGGTTGAGGCAAATCCTGAGACCGTCTCACCTGCTTATCTGCGGGAAATAGTATGTGCAGGAGTCAACAGGGTGAGCATCGGGGCACAGGACTTCGCGGACAAGGGGCTTGCTGCTCTTGGGAGGAATCATACAGTAGATCAGGTGGTTGCCGCCTATGATGCCGCAAGGGCCGCCAAGGTGCCCAATGTAAATCTCGACCTCATCTACGGATGGCCAGGCCAGTCCCCGGAGGAATGGATGAAAAGCCTGGAGACTGCTGTTTCACTGGAGCCGGATCACATTTCTTGTTATGAATTGACTCTGGAAGACTGTACTGCCATGGCTGGTGAGGTGGCAGCCGGTCAGGTTGTGCTTCCCAGTGAAAGAGAGGTCTATGCAATGACGGAGTTTGTTGAGGAATTTCTGCAGGAAGCCGGGTATGAACAGTATGAAATCTCGAATTTCTGCAAACCGGGCATGGAATGCCGGCACAATATAAATTACTGGGAAAACGGAGCGTATCTGGGCATGGGGGCGGGAGCCGTATCATTTGTGCCGCCTAAAAGATTTGAAAATACTGAAAAACTCTCCAGATTCATAGAGCTGATCTTCGGGGGAAAAAGGGCTTCAATGTATGCTGAGACACTGGGTCCAGAGGCCAGATTCAGGGAAGCCGTGATACTGGCCCTCAGGATGAACAGGGGGATCGAATTGCGCAAATTCCGTCTCAGATGGGGATACGACCTGATGCTTTATTACGGAGATAGAGTCTCAGAAATGATTGGAGCCGGGTTCCTGAACCTGACAGGTGGCAGGCTTTATCTCACCAGACAGGGAAGGAGGGTTGCCAATTCCGTGTTGAGCAGACTGGTTTAGCCCTAGTCCATGCCGGTCCTTTTTGCCGCTCTCTGCTGGGTGTGTAAAAATACAGCCGGAAATGTAAGTGAGGTGTGTGCCTATTTTTCGCAACGTCCCGTTTTCGAAAAAAGTTTCTGGACAGGCTCCGGACTGAACATGGTTCCGGTTTGTTTTTGTTGCAAGTAACATCAGTTGAGATAAATTCTAATACCAAATTGTTTTTGGAGAGGTTGATTGCCATGACTGAAAAACCTGAAACTCATCTGGATGATTCCAGGCAGCTTAAGGACGAAGACTCATTCTGTTTTTCGTGTTATCCGGACCGGGAATGTTTTACGGCATGCTGCCACGACTTGAACCTTGTGCTGATGCCATACGACATCCTGAGAATGAAAAGGCGCCTGGGAATGAAATCCGGTGATTTCCTTAAAAAATATACCAGCGTGCATGTAGGACCTGAATCCGGATTTCCTATTGTCATGCTCAGGATGGAGGGGCCTTATCTGAGCTGTCCATTTCTGGACCGGGAAAAAGGGTGTACCGTCTACGAAGACAGGCCGGGAGCATGCAGAACGTATCCGCTTGCCAGGATGGCAAGACGTACCAGGGAAAGCACAGATGTCGAAGAGTTTTTCTGCTTGGTCAGGGAACCGGGATGTGAAGGCTTCAAAGACGGAAGAGAATGGACGGTGAGGTCCTGGAAAGATCATGAAGGGCTGGATGTCTACAATGAAATGAATGATATCTTCGGCGAACTGCTCCAGGCCAGGAATGAGACCGGCATAAAGCAGCTTGATGCAGATCAGATAGATACATTTTACATGGGGTGCTACGATTTAGATGAATTCAGACAGTTTTTTCTCAATGGTCCAAATCTCGAAAGGTTCATGGAGTCGGAAGAGACAATTGCCAGGATCTCTGACGATGATGAGGAACTGTTGAAATACGCTCTGCGCTGGGTGAAGAAGAAGCTTTTTCAGGGAGGATTACTGTCGTGTGGAGTGGGCTGCGGCACCTGAAGGGCATCTACGGAAATCAGGAATTTTGTTCAGGAGATC
>DTYO01000240.1 GCA_012961845.1 Thermodesulfobacteriaceae bacterium | reverse complement strand
TCAAAAAAAGGACGACAGAAATTCCTTGCATCCTGAATTGAACCAAACCTGCCGGGAAACTCCGGACAATATTTCAATGTCTTGAACCGGGCCTCTGAATATGGATTGTCATTAGAAGATGTCCCGCAGAATATCGCCTATATTTTAGATGGAAAATGGAAACAGGGGAAAATCCCCGAACTTTGGGACGGCCGGACCGCTGAAAGGGTGGCGGCATCGATAAAAAGGCATATTCAACTCTAAAACAAAAACATTTCACCACCCGTTGCGCTTGAGAGCACAGAGAAAACCCTTTCCATCGCCGGGAGACGACGGCGATGGAAAGACGGTCAGGGCGCTGAAAACACCGGATTGTTTTTCACCCAGGGTCGTCTCCCCATGTGAGAAAAATGTCTGTTCTTTGCATTTTTGGGTGTTCTCTGTGTCGTCGACCGAAGCGGGTGGTTAAATACAAACAATAATTATGTCTAATGACGGAAACAGACCCAACATATTCCAGTTGCTCTCGATACTGGGACTGACAGGCGCATTTGTGCTCCTGTACTGGGATTCGTTCCCAGGCCTTTTGAAACGATGGAGTACCTCTGATTTCTCCCATTGCTATCTGGTGCCTTTTATCGCCCTCTATTTTGCCTACGACAAGAAACAAAAGCTACTCTCGCAAGATCTTAAATCCAGCATCTGGGGGTGGTCTGTTATTGTTTGTTCCGGCATCCTGTTCATCGCCGGCAAGTTAGGATCCCTGGAAACGGTTGTATATGCGTCCATATGGCTTACTATTGTGGGCATCATATTTAGCACTATCGGATGGCGCGGGGCCATGAGCCTGGCATATCCTTTGGCCATTCTGGCGTTTATAGTCCCTCTCCCCGGCTTTCTGAACCAGTTCTTTACATTTAAACTCAAATTACTTGCCACGGATATTGCCACCACCATCCTGACCGCCACGGGTGTAAGCGTATTTCGTTCGGGGAATATAGTAGATCTGCCGACCATGCAGCTACAGATAGTGGATGCGTGCAGCGGCCTCCATTACATATATTCCCTGTTCCTGTTAGGCATGGTTCTTGCGTATTTCAGGTTCAGACGCTGGCCTGGCAGGCTGATTCTGATAGCCTGCACCATCCCGCTTGCAGTGTTTGCCAACTCTCTCAGGATAGTCGGCATGGGATGGTTAAGCCACTGGATGTCCAAAGAACGGCTTGAAGGTCTGTTTCATGACACTTTCGGTATATTTGTTTTTGTATTTACCACTTTAGCCCTGCTTCTGTTGTCCGTTTCCGTTAAGTTCGTGATTAAACCACTCCGTGGTGCAGACAGTACCGATGATGCCGATTCTCACCCTGAAACCGGAAAAGGTTCGATGCAATTAAGTCCGGTCATACCGGCAGGTGCAGCAGTACTCATGTTGCTGTTCTGGGGTCTTCACGTATCCACGGGTACAGTAATAATCAAGCCTCCCCGGCTTCCATTCTCTGATTTTCCGCAGCAGGTCGGCGAGTGGCAGGGAAAACCTGAATATCTTGATAAGGAAATACTGAAGAGTCTGTGGGCCGATGATTACGTCCAGATGCGTTTTCACAACAGAAAAACAGAAGAACAAATCCTCCTTTTCGCTCCTTATTATGAATACCAGACTACTTTCCATACCGCACACGCTCCTGTAGCATGCTTCCTTGGCAGCGGATGGTCAATTTCTTCGAGAGAAATGCTTGAACGGGATTTTCCACCTGA
The DNA here is from genome assembly GCA_012961845.1 of Thermodesulfobacteriaceae bacterium. Lineage (GTDB taxonomy): Bacteria > Desulfobacterota > Dissulfuribacteria > Dissulfuribacterales > UBA3076 > DTYO01. The sequence continues at coordinate 2,319 of DTYO01000240.1, read as the reverse complement.
TTTTCATAAAGTACGCGTAAGGCAGATGCTTCTTGAAAGCACCGGGCAGAGGCTGCTGGTCAACTACTGGTTCCAGGGGCGAGGCAGGATAATCGCCAGTGAATACTCTCATAAATGGCATCTTTTCTGGGATGCGTTGACCAGGCGCAGGAATGACGGCGCCCTGGTAAGGGTAGAGATGATGCTGCGGCCCGGGCAGGACCTGGAATCAGCACAGCGAACAATGGATTCCTTCAATCTGGAACTGCAAAAGGTAATGCCGGAATATGTGCCGAATTAGATCCTTGCCAGGATAAGCCTTCACATGGCACTGCATCTGCGGTATCGGCGGGCGTGAAGTCGTACTCTCTGTACTGCTAATGCCCGACAACACAGCAGATGCCGTACCCTGTGAGCAGATACCTTTATTGTTGTAAATAATGCTGACTACCGACCGGAACCAGGAACTGATTTAATGTACAGGGACCAGGCCTTCATATTATCCAACATAGTAATGATTCTGGACGCAATAGTGGTCATTATTGCAGCTTACCTGGGGCGATGGATATACCTCAGCTATTTCGGAGGTGCATGGCTTCTTGAAGAATATGAATTTGTGGGTCTTATAATTTTCGCTTTTTTCCTCAATAATACTATTTTATCTCATTTCAATTTTTATTCAGATCGACGTGAACCTTCTCTGTTAGGGGTCTTCTGGGGCCTCATCAAGGCATATGTAGTCCTGTGCACCGTAATCAGCACAGGTCTTTACTTTATCCAGGGTCTCTATATTTCAAAGAAATACATCCTGATCTTTTCAGGACTCTTGTTTAGCATGACTTTCCTGGAAAAAAGTCTTATGCGCGGCGTCATGGATATGCTGATCAGCCGGGGATTCAACCAGATAAGGATCCTGCTGGTCGGGTCCGGCGACCGGGCCTTGCAGGTAGCAAGGGCGCTGCAGCAGCAAAGGACCTGGGGACATAAAATAGTCGGCCTCCTGACTGACCAGGAATCGGAAAACCCTCATTCACGTGAGCCGGAAGCAGCTCCAGTCATGGGAAAAATAGATCAGCTCAGAGACATCATATTAAGGGAACAGGTGGACGAAGTCATTTTTGCCCTCCCTTCCACAAGCTCTACACCCCTCAAGCCCTTCATGAGCATTTGCGAGGAGATCGGCGTCAGCATCCGGATAGTCCCCGCCATGTTTAATCCAAAAAGGAAATCCATTAAACTGGAGGTCATCCAGGGAGTTCCTCTTCTATGCCGGTTTTCCCCGAGCATGGATGCCGCCGGTCTTTTTTACAAGAGAATTATGGACATCCTGGTGGGTGCAGTGGGCACATTCATCTGTTTTGTTATTCTTTATCCCATAATAGGACTGGCAATAAAACTTGATTCAAGGGGACCAGTTCTTTTCAAACAGAAAAGGGTGGGCATGCGTGGGAGGATTTTCAACCTATATAAATTCCGTTCCATGCATATTGATGCCGAAGAACGTAAGGCCGAATTAATGAAAAAAAATGAAATGAGCGGCCCTATTTTCAAGATGACCAATGATCCCAGGATTACCAGGGTAGGCAGATTCATCCGCAAGACGTCCCTGGATGAATTCCCTCAGTTCTGGAATATTCTCAAAGGTGAAATGAGCCTGGTTGGCACCAGGCCCCCCACCCCTGAAGAAGTCGACCAGTATGATGACTGGCACAGGCGTCGCATATCCATTAAACCGGGGCTAACCGGCCTCTGGCAGATATCAGGGCGCAACAAGATAAGGGATTTTAATGAAATAGTCAGGCTTGACCTCCAGTACATCGATCAGTGGCGGCTGATCGACGACATAAAGATCTTGTGGCGTACTTTATGGATAGTGGCTATGAGGAAAGGAGCAAAATAAATAATGGTGAACGGGAAAATAAGAAGGCAAAATCAGTCTCGCGCCAAGACGCAAAGATAAAGGGGAAAACTTAATTGAAACAATGAACATTGAACGTCCACGAATGGTGAATCAGAAAGACAAAACCAGAGAATCTTCGGCTCTCACGACCGGACGTGATGCACTGCGGCCTAATACATATCTGACGCACTCCTCGCCCTTTCAATCTTACAGTCGGTAAATATTGACCCCGGTGCGATAGAAAAGACATATGACCGGCCTTTCCTGGTTTTTCATTCGATGTTCCATGTTGGACGCTCAATGTTCGACGTTTAAGGGGTAACTTTCTCCGTGAACTCTGTGTACTCAAGCGAAGCAGGCGGTTAAAATTAAAGGGAACCTCTAAAAATTGCCCTTTTGCTCGATATACTGCGTTGCTCGTCGGCAAAAAATGCTCATAT
>DTYO01000239.1 GCA_012961845.1 Thermodesulfobacteriaceae bacterium | reverse complement strand
TCATGCCAAGCCTGATATACAAATTCATTATAAGGCGTTTAATTGCCTTATAATATGAGAAGAAGGGCGCTGGCCCTCTTCTTCATTCCTCGTATACCATGTGCCGATTGAACAATCCACATTCTGGCCGGGAGGACCTGATGGTGACACCTTTCCTGCATGGAAAAACGCGCCTCTACTCCATGACTCTGGCAGCATTGATTACTGTCTTCTTTCTTTCCGGATGTGCTGTCCGGACCCATCATTCTGGGATGAAGGAAGGCCGTTTTTTTCCACCAGAAAAAGTCCGGCATGCAAAATGTGGCCAATCAGAAAGAAACGATCAGACGGCTCTTGAAACCGATCAGGTGCCGGACAAACCGGACGGGCCTCTCAGAGAGGCCAGGATCATAATAGACAAGACGGAGAGAAAGCTCTTTCTCTATTCCGGAGACGAACTCATAAAAACTTACCCGGTCAGACTAGGACTCGACCCTGTGGGAGACAAAGAGAAAGCAGGCGACAGGCGCACACCGGAAGGATCATTTTACATCTGCACCAAAAACCCCAAGAGCAGGTTTTTTCTCTCTCTGGGGCTCAGCTATCCAAACAAGGAAGACGCTGAACGGGGCCTGAGTAATGGTCTGATCACCAGGGAACAGTACAGGGCCATAGTCCAGGCCATTGAAGCCGGACGAAAGCCCCCGTGGAACACTCCCCTAGGAGGGGCCATATGTATTCACGGCGGCGGAATCGCATGGGACTGGACCCACGGATGCATTGCACTTCAGAATAAGGACGTCCAGGAACTCTACCGGATATTACCAGTGGGGACCCCTGTCACAGTGTGCAGAAAACCGACCCTGAGTGCAAGCCTGTCCAGGATATCTCAATAAGGGCACATCTGAAAATTGTTCTTTTGTCCCATAACCACTTTGTACCCAAAAAATAATCCCCTAAATATCAACCAGGCTGTCTGTGGTCACTTTTCTCGTACGCCGTATCCCGGAATAAAAACCCTGATTTTTAGACGGGCCAATAAATCGGAAAATCGGTTCCGGTACATCAGATCACCAAGGAATCCTGTGAATATTGATCCATGTTCCCGGCTCATCTTTACTGGAGCGGGCCCAGTTCCGTCTGGACGGTGACGGACTAGTCCAGTTGAACAGCCACCTGGAATCTTCAACGGAAAGGTTTATACAGCCGTGTGAACAGGGTATGCCGAAATTGTCGTGCCAGTATGCCCCGTGAAGTGCAAAATTTCCCTGATAGTACATTTGATATGGAACATCCTCCAGTAGATAATAATTACTGCCGACTTCACCTCCGCTCATCTTGGCTGTGCGGGCCTTTGTCCAGATTCTGTAAAGGCCTTCCTCCGTGGGAAAATCTCGAACTCCGGACGAAACAAGGGTGGCAAACACCATCCGGTCTCCCTGGTAGGCGGCAAGAACCTGTTCATACAGATCGATGTCTATCCATTTTTCTTTCGGCCCGACTTCCTCCGGCCGGGGCTGCTTCCTGACTACAGCAAGGCGCCTCTGCTCAAGCCACCTGTCTTCACTGATACGGTACCAGTACCAGAGGCCCGTTTTTCTGGTCTCCATTATCCTGACAGGAGTATATTTTGAGACAGGCTGGCCCCACGGCTGGAAATATATACCGGGCTCCCTGGCGGCATAGGAATCCAGGATCACCCAGGCAAAGGGGAAAAACTGATTTTCACTGATCGGCATTCCCCGGAAAGAGGATGGTTCAACCGGCTCTATACTGGAGGCCCGGACGTATTCGCCCTTGTTTATACAGAACCACCTGGAATCTCCGATATCAACAGGCTCCGGGTCCTCGAGGCTGACAAAGACAAACCCTTCTTTAATGTGTCTGAATGGAATACAGGCCGTGCCGTTCCCACACGGGGCGCTGAATACAGGACACGGCTGCTCCACCACGCAGCCATACTTCTCTTTAACAGGGCCTGAGGCGTCTCCACAGGCAGACCTGAGCAGGCCCGACGGGAGCATGTAAACCATGCTCAACAGCATGAATATGAGCAGCCTTTTTTCCAGCATGGCAAGATGACCGGTTTTATTGCAGTGGATCGCCTATGTACGTATTTAGAAACCCGCCGGCATTTCAAATTCACACTCCCTGAGGTCCAGGAACACCCACCTGCCATGGAGATCGGAAGGCAGGCCGATAATAAGCTTCCATACCTCCCCGGCCTGAAGTGAAGCCACGGCGGAGACGGCAAAGGCCAGAACGCAGGAATCCAAGGTTCCGGCAATAGATTCCTCTGCTTCCGGATAGATCCGCCTGAGCACGCCTGACTCAGGCATCTCCACCGCTACCTGCCCCCAGCCGCTGTTCACGGCTCCGTGCACCAGAGGTATGCCTGCTTTTTTGCAGATCTCTGACAGATGAAGCCTGGAACCTACGCAGTCCAGGCAGTCAACTACCACATCGGCCCTCTGGATATGTTCTTCGGCATGTTCCACACATTTTGTTACAGTCTTCACACAAGCAGCCGGATTAATCCTGGAAACGGCAGCCGACGCCGCGACGGCCTTGTGCATGCCGAGTGTATCAAGAGTACACAGGACCTGCCTGTTCAGATTAGATTCCTCGAACTGATCAGGATCAATAAATACGATTCGCCCCACCCCCAGACGGGCAAGCAGAATGCCCACATAACCTCCAAGGCCGCCGCAGCCTGCAACAGCGACTTCAGAATCCAATAGTCTGAGCTGGTCTGAGGGACTCATTGCAGGTGAATTTCTCACATACCTCAGGGGCCAGACATCTTCCCTTAGCGCCATTTCCTCCACACGGGCTAGGGACACACCGATCTCGGAAGCAATTTCCGCGGCATCCATGAGCGACAGGGTCCCATCCTGTGCGGCCATACGGATACTGTGGGAAACCTCTCTCATCATCCGCCTCCGATCATGGGAAATATTGCCACCTGATCTCCATTATTCAATGTACAGCCCATTGAACAGTGGCGGGAGTTGATCATGGTCACCCCAACTTCCTGGGATTCTATGCCGAGCTTTTCCACAATGTCATTTACTGTGGCGGTTCTGCAGGTTTCGATGTCCTTCACCGTAAATCTGCCCTCCCGCAGACCTCCGAAGAGTTTAACCCTTACCCACATTAGAAATCCCAGAAGGAATCTATCTCTTCCCCGGTGAAATCCCATATGGCATTGTGCGGTGGCAACGGCTCCTTGGAAAAGAATTCCGGAAGACGGTCGTGGGCAGAAGTAAACCCGGCTTTCAGGTTGAAGTCTCTTTCAGTCATGAGGATCCTCCTGCCCAGCCCCATGACATCGTCCAGCGTGAGGGCGGTGCCGAACCTTGCATTTATCATGTCCACCAGGGCAGGCAGGCATTTTTCGTCGTCGAGACCGGCAAATGCCACAAAAATGCACATGCCTGTAGAATCCACGGCCGCCGTGGCGATCTGCAGATTCCTGGACAGTTCCACCTGTCCCTCCTTGGAAAGGGGATCCACGTGTCCACCTGAATTAAGGAGGTTGGTGGCAATCGTATAGCCGATGGTGTGGTCGGCTCCCATTGTGGACGTTGCATATGTTATACCTATGCCCTTGACCGACCTGGGATCATAGGCCGGGATGGCCTGATTCTTGACAACCGGGACTCTGGTCACACCGAAGGCCCTGCCTGTGTGGCCAGCCCCGCAGCCTATTATCCTGCCAAGGGGTGTACCCTTGGCCACATCTTCCTTGAGAATGCGAAGCATCCCCTTGCCGTCGCCGAACTCGAGGCCCCCTGCCTCCATTGCCACGCCGAATGCCACAGAGGTCTCGATTGTGTCTATGCCGATATCGTCCATGACATGGTCAGCCTCGGCAATGAGATCCAGATCAGCAACGCAGCAGTCTGCGCCCATGGCCCATATGGACTCATATTCAAAACCAGAGGTGAGATACTTGCCCTTTCTGTCGTTGAAAACCTGTGAGCACTGGATGACACAGCCGGGATGGCAATTGTGCTTCACCCTGCCTCCACGTTCCCTGATCATATCGTGCATGGTCTCGCCTGATATCTTCTCGTGATCTTCGAACTGTCCGGATTGAAAATTGCGGGTTGGCAGTGCCCCTGCTTCGTTCACTATGTTCACCAGTATGTTTGTCCCATACTTTCCTAGGGCCTGACTTATGGGATTTTCCACCAGGGCCTTTGCAAAGGCACGGCTGGCCTCACGGAAACAATCGGGATCAGCCAGGTCCACACTACAACCCGAAGCATCTATGGCTATGAATTTCAAGCGCTTGGACCCCATAACAGCCCCCAGACCGCCCCGTCCGTGTGATCTAAGTTTTCCCTCCGGATCCTTTACCGATATGTTTGCGGCAAGCAGTAGCATTTCTCCTGCCTGACCAATGGTTATGACGCCAAGATGTTTTCCAAGACGCTCCGCTACAGTCTCCACAACCGCGAAATTCCCTTTTCCGGCAAGCTCGGTTTCTTCTCTTATCTCTATCCCTTCCCTAGAAAAATGCAGACAATACCAGGTATCTCCTTCCGGTTTCCCCTCAATGATCAGGGCCCTGCACCCTAGGCGGGCAAGCATCTGGGCCGCCATACCTCCTGCGTTTGATTCTTTAATAGTTCCTGTGAGCGGACTCTTGGCTCCGCACGAAAGACGGCCTGAATTTGCTGCAGCGGTTCCGGACAGCAACCCGGGCGCAAATACCAGCCTGTTGTCAGGCCCCAGCGGGTGGCACACAGGAGGAACCTCCTCCGCAACCACATGAGATGTCAGACCACGCCCACCCAGCCCGGCCCACCTGTCTGGGATATCTTCCGTCCTGGTGGAAAGATCGGTCATGTTCACACGGAAAATTCTGTCGCTCATGGCTGTACCCTCCGGTCAGGCAGAATGCCTGTTTAAGATTATCTAATAGCAGGTTAGCGTAACAAGCGGTCTAACGCTACTACCGGAATCATATACCGCATATTATTTGATTCGAGTTGAAGCCCCTGAAACACTCCGGGCTCTTCTGAAGCAAACCGCAACTCATCAGGGACACGTACATAATAGGCCTGGGATGCCCTTGAGCTGAAGCGGAGGGCATGCAATACACACTCCCCGCATCCCGCCATCAGACACACAAGATTCGACGCCCTGCAAACAGATTCTGCTTACAGGGTACTGAAGATCCAAGGCGGAGGGCATGAAGGCGTACTCCCTGTACTCCGATTGCCATCCAACGCTGCAGATTCGGTGCCCTGCAAGCAGATAAAAAAGCAGGGGACCATAAGGCCCCCTGCCCATACATGAAATACACTCCGACAGCTTATACCTGAATAGACTTCTGTATCAGTCAAGTTCCTTCATAATGGAGTCCGTGACCTCCTTAATGGAGGGCAGACCATCCACAGATATGACCTTCGGGCCTTCGAGCTGTTTGAAGAAGTTGACTGCGGCCATGGTACCGGTATTTTCGTCATAATAGATGTCATGACGCTTGTCGATAGCCACGTCATCTTGGTCATCCGGCCTGGTGCTAAGATCTCCTCCGCATACTCTGCACACCAGTTTCCCGTCTTTCTCCACCGGCTTTATGGCATCGAATGCGATATGGTTGGGGTGATTGGGATCATTAGCGCAGAGCCTTCTACCTGTGATCCTGAGCTTGGCAACATCCCTGGGGAGAACGATCTCCACAACGTAATCAAGATTCATTCCCTCATCCTTGAGGGCCTTTGCCAGTGTCTCCGCCTGCACCTTGTTCCTGGGGAAGCCGTCAAGTATCCAGCCTTTCTTACAGTCGTCTTCCTTGAGACGGTTGAGAATCATTGGAATTGTGATGTCATCCGGGACCAGATCACCCCTGTCGATATACTCCTTGGCCTTTTTACCTAGTTCTGTACCTTCACCTATATTCTTTCTGAAAATGGCGCCAGACTCTATATGAGGCAGGTCATATTTTTTCTGGACAATGGCGCCCTGGGTTCCTTTGCCGCTTCCGTTCGGTCCAAAAATCAAGATGTTCATAAAGGTTCTCCTCCATAAGTTTTTTGTCTGTAGCGAAAGATCAGCGCTCTGACAAGAAAGCCTGCAGAGCACCGCTTTGAATCGCCGCCCGAGAAAATGATTTTTCTTTAATACTCCCCCTTTGCTCTGATATCAAGTATATTGATATAACTTCTTTTCCATAAGCATTCTCAACTGAACCTCAAGGTCGTAGGAACCGGATGCTTCACAGAGTACATTCTGACAGAAGGCCGGGGCGGCCGAGGGAGCCGCTGATCTTTCATGTGATTACCAGAAGAATGGACGACCTTATCTCCACCCTGGTCCTCTAGGTCTGACAGTATGTAACATAAAACGCGGAATAATGAGGAACCGATCCGGGTACAGCCTTTTCTTCCCACCCATGTACCCGTTTCAGCCAAGTAGCATGCCGGTGAGTCGTTATCCCGGATTATGGCATACCCCATTGCCTGCGTCTTTCCCGTCACATTCAAACGTGGCAGTGGCACATAATGGCTGCAAAGGCTTTTTCCACCTGAGACACAGCTTGAGAATGCCTGAATCCGGACTATCCGTGCTTAAACAGACCCTATTTCATGTCTACCGCCTGTACCCATATCACCGGTGCCAGCTCCAGGTCTTTGCCTCTGTATTCTGCATCACTCACGCACCCCAGGGCAGCAAATCCCCACCATCCTGCCCTGGGTATGCCGTATACGAATACTCCGTCTCTGTCCGTCTTGATTATCTGGGTGGAAAATGCGGCCCCGGGGGAGGTAACTGCAGGGCCATGGACAAAAGAGTTTTTTTCCACTGAATAATTCAGATATTCAACCTCTATTTCACAGTCCGGCACAGGTTTGCCGTTGTGAAGGACCACTCCCCTAAACACATTTCCTGTCCACAAGGCATAGGGTCGGTCCAGAGGAACGATCTCCACAGGCAGCCCTACAGGCATGTCCCAGCAGGTGGGTATGCCCATGCGGTTTACTATGAGCTTGGTGCAGTGCTGTATGTAACAGTCCTCGGCCGGTTCCCAGTACGGAGAAGGCTCCACATAGAAGACCAGATCACCCATTCCTGGATTCTTGTACACGGCCTCGTATGCAACCGCCTGGTTGACAGGAGTCCTGAACTGAACCGGCCTTACGGCATCCAGCAGATCCACCTTCATGAGTCTTTTGCCCTGCTGTAACATCACTCCGAATGAAACAGGCCTGTGAGTCCTGCCTTCCATGTCTTTTCCCATATCCATTACAGGTCCTCCCTCAAACGGATGTGTGAAAAGAAGGGTCAGCCTGAGTTCGGACGGACCATATTCTCGTATGGTCGTCTCAGGAGTGTATATTACCTGAAAGTGGGCCATGGATGCATGACAGACAAACAGTGCGGTGAAAAATGCAGAAAAAAACACATGCCAATATCTCATTTTGCTCTCCCCCTTGTTAGACCAGCTTCATAACACTTCCAAAAATTGTTCTTTTGTTCCGTAACTGCGCTGCACTCATGAAATAATCCTCGAAACATCAACACAATGTCTGGGTTATTTTTCTCACTAGCTTTGTGCCGGGACAAAATCCCTGATTGTTTGGAGGCACCAGCGAGTGTCTCCAAAGGATAGTAACACGAATATTTTAATCGTAACATGCCTTGAAGCAACCATCAACTCCGAAATAAATCAAGAAAAAAAACGGAGAGCATTTCCGAAATTGAGAATCGGAAGCCTGAAAGAGAACCGAGCTTGTCAGAAGAACCGCATTGCGGATAGGCGATCGGGGCAGTGGGTGGACCGTCTGTTCTGCAGAGGTCTGATGTGAAAGGGCCACCTGCATTGCAGCAAAACGAAAAAACTTCTTCAAGCTCCCTGCCGGGAGTGATCCCAGATTCCGACTACTGTCTTCCTGTCTCAATAGACTCCCAGCCCGTAATCATGGCCCTGAGGTGCGATGTCAGGTGAGGTGATAAGGTGATAAGAATTTGCTTTTTCAGCAATTGAGCCGGTTGAGGAAAATTTCTGTTTCCCCCTCCCTCTTGATGCACTCACGCCATGTCCTGGGAGGTATCCGGTGGGGTGTATGTGTAGATATATCCAGCGCCTCTATTTCTTCCGGCACTGTCGTGGAATCCGGGATGTCAGTCTTTAATCCGGCCTCTTTACGCCGATCTCCCCGGATGCAGTTCGAATACCAGCCATAATATCTGACCAGCTGAAATGACTTATCCGGAATATGCTGGGTAATTGCAGCAATGAATTCAGCGGCATCAAACACCTTGAAGCTACCCTTGTTCCTGCCATGGGTCATTTTTGATCTGTAAACAACCATGCGGCTTTCATGTTTATATTTTATCTTTTCCAAAGAAAAGGGACTGCGGATAATATGCAGTTAGCTCTGTAGCGGGTCCGGAATGTGGAAAGATCCATCTGATCAACGGATTCAGAGAGAAAGCGGCCAGATAATTCTGTGGCAACCAGTCGTCAAGGGCGGGAGGCAAGAGATACGGCTGCTTCGGATTGTAGGTGCGGAAATTATAACCCATGAGTCCCTCAAAAATCATATATTATCCTGATATTTCAAGATATTATATCAGGTTCGGCATTGATCAGCAAGCAATGTTTGCGGGACAGCCTCATAAAAGACGCCGTTTTTCCGGAAAAGACCGTCAACAACAAACACATGGATATGGGTATGCCACCTGGCATAATCTCCAAAAGTATGGATGACCATTACCATGCCAGGTATTGCATCATCCAGCTTCAAGGCAGTGCGGAAAAAGATGGTCAGGCTCTGATTTGCGCATTGACAAAGGCTGCCGAGCAGCTTTCTGTCATATTTAAAGAACTGGCGCAGAATAATGGGAATGCTGAAGACATATTGGCGATGAGGGACAGAATACAGGATTTCCTCCTTCAACCGCTCGCCGAACAGAATGACTATCTTGCCGTGGCATGAGGGACAGAACCAGCGTCCTCTGCAGGAAAAGGCTAAAAGATATTTATGGCGGCATTCCGGACAGCGGCCCTGGCGAAGCCCTGCTTCAGATCGCCGCACTGTAAAAAGTTTTGCCTAACATCAGATATTACCTGCCTGAAAAATCCATAGGCATCCTGGAAACGCACTTCATATTCTGAAAGAAAATGGTGGAAGTGCTCGTGCAAGAGCTGCCATAGTGGTCAATTCTGAGGTTTGCGCGGATGATAGACCGCTGTTCCGTCTGTCCGGTGCATATATGCTGTCTCCTACGGCCTGATAGGAACAGCACATTTCGTACCTCGGATTCAAAACGAAACCGCCTCTGCTAAACAAAATGAGGCCGCTGGTATTTCTCAGCAGTATTGCTCAAGGCAGGAATGGGAGAGAGCACAAGACAGATTGACGGATCCCCCTTGAGTCTGCATTTTTCAGGATCAGATCGTCAGCCCACTGGGAGGCGAGATCTGGTGATCCGCAAAGGTCACCCCAGTACTCAGGAAGCAGCTCTATATATGGAATATCGTCTTAGCGGATTGAGAAAACCTCTTCAAGCTCCCAGCCGGGAGTGTTCCCAGATTCTGACTACTGTCTTCCGGTCTCAACAGACTCCCAGCCCGTAATCATGGCCCTGAGGTGCGATGTCACCGTCTCACCGGTAGTGGAAAGATATACGTGCACCACCATAAAAGCCAGGAAGGCAAAGGCCCCGGCGGTATGGAGCAGTCCCAGCGTCTCCAGCGAAATATCAATACCCCAGGCTGGAAGAGAATTGTAGTACATATAGAGAAATCCCGACAACAACTGGAACGGGAACAGCAATACCTTCAAAATAAAATAGGTTATTCTCTGCAGGGGATTCAGTTTTTTCTCCGGCGTCTTTTTGACGGGAGGGGGAGCTCCCCTGAACAACCCCCCTGTATAGTAGCATACCATATCGCCCATCTTTTCCAGTGTGGGCCTGTACTGCTTCCACTCGCCTGTAGTAAAATGCCAGAATATTGCAAAAACCGTCAGCCCCGTCAGGCCCCAGGCCAGCATTTCATGGTATTTCACCGCCGTACCGAAATCCATGAGATCGACGGTCCCGTGGATCTCGAAACCGGTCACCAGAAGCCCTGTGATCAACATGGCCTGTGTCCAGTGCCAGAACCTCTCAAATCCGGTATAGAGATAGATCTTTTCCTTCATTTCCGCCTCCTGCCTTCAGACCGTGTAATAATCCTCATAAGACCATGAATCAGGATTCCCATCAGGGCAATCCCCACAACGGCCCAGCCTGTTGTGTCAAGGACCCTGTTTCGGTCTCTCCCAGGCATATAAAACCCTCTCAGTTTTTCCAGCCTGCCCTTTTCCACATGACATTCATCACACGAGAGAGCATCTTTCCCCGGAGCAACCATGTGGGCCACAGGCCGCAGATATTCTGTCTCCACAAAACCCACCTTACCGCTGAATGGAGCACCTGCCGCATCCATCCCAGCCTTTACCGACTTCAGCCAGTCAAATTCGGCCCAGTACGCTCCGGTCCCTTTTTTTCCAAAGAGCCTGGGCACTACCATCGTCTTGTTGACAGGGTCGTAGGGCTGTTTCCCTCTGAATTTTTTGAAGGGGTAGATCCTGGACGCAGGGTCGGAACAACTGCCGTGAATCTGTGTGAGCCGTACAGGTCGTGAGTCATCAATTCTGTCAGAAAGGAGGACGTGGGTAATGACCCCGTTGAACCATTCGTATTCCGGCATGACATTTGTCGCCCAGCGCATCTCTCCCTTCTTGGTGTGATAGATGATTCTGCCCTTGTCATCCTTTTTGACGATCATCCTGCCGTTTTCATCGAACCGTCCTGCCTTCGACCAGTCCCACCACATCTTTGTGGGATTAACCCTTGCCAGCGCCGGTATGTGGCATGTCTCACAGGCAATCCGGTCCGTATGATCGTTGAGTTTCCGGTTTGTCCTGTGGGGCCTCCTGCTGTGGCAGGATTCACAGGCTATCCTGCTGCCGTCGTCGTCAGGCAGGGCAAGACGGTATCTGTCTGTTGAAGGAGATGAATAGAACCTTCCTGCGATCCGGTGTGCCATGGTGGTATGGCAACGTGTGCATCCGAAATTCAGACCTCCTGCATCCATATGAACATCAAGATTCTTGTCAGCGGTCAGGAGCGATGAATCAAGGTCACCATGCTTCACACCATCCCCGCCGCCACCGTAAAAATGGCATGTCCCGCAGGTCTTCCTGCTCGTACGCCCCACATGACGGGCGACATTCCTGAGATCAACAGGAATGAATACCTTTTTACCCATTTTCTTCTCTTCATATGCCGGATGGCCGCACCCTGCCGGAAATTTTTTATAGGTTCCCGTGGTGTCGTGACATACCAAGCAGTCTACACTCTCAGCAGAAGAAAAATCAAAGCCATCGTCTTTCCATCCGTAACCTGCATGGCAGCTGGTGCACCTGCACCAGTTGGATTTGATAGATACTCAGAAATTGTTCAGAACATTCTTCTTTCCTATACCCTTCTGAATGCCCTTTTCACTCTCCCAGGTCCAGTGAAAGGTCTTGTGCACCTGAAGGGCAGCCTGAGTGTGGCATGTAAGGCAGGCTCTGGTAACATCGGGGCCTGTTTTGAAATCCTGGTCCAGGATCTTGAATTTGGCATGGTCGGCAGTGGATCTTACGACGGAATCGTTTTCCCCAATCTGCATCTCTGCCCCCTGGACACCGGCATCTGCCAGTGCACACATCACACACACGGCAAGCAATCCCCTGATCAGCCTGTAAAACCTGTTCTTCACGTTCATAATAAGACCTCGCAGTCAATGTTATTCCGCTGCTCGAACATTCATCCTCCTATCCAGAGGTATCGTCTGAGCTGTTCACGGTGTTCCCCAGGGCCCACATCTTCTGAAACTCCTCCATGAGCCCCACCCTGATCAGACTGGCCCCTTCGAGAAACTTTCTGTTGGCCAGACGGTAATGGACTGTCCTGCCCTCACGCCTGCTCCGGACTGCTCCATGGGATCTCATCACCTTCAGGTGCTGTGAAATGTTCGGGATGGCGAGGTTCAGTTCCTCAGCCAGCTCTCCCACCGTCCTTTCCCCTTCTCCCAGGAGCCACATAATCTTGAGCCTTACCGGGGAAGAAAAAATGGAACAGAATGACGCGTGGACCTGGAACAGATCAATGTCACGCGGATTGTCGAAAGATACCATGTATTTCCCCTTGCAGTTAACCTGTGAGCGGCAGTCATTCAACCATTGTAATATTTCAATAATAATTTATTTGCATATTTATGCAATAATAAAAATCGTAGTTTACCGCAACATCCATCATTACAAACTGAATATTTTGCCCGGATTGCTTCTGGACAATTGATCCAGTGATCGATTATCCTGGCTTATTCGGTCCACAGGCCCGCCGGAGATACCAGGCGGAAGGAACTGAGATATATTGGTACTTCGAGATCTGACATGCAGAGACATACATAACCCGACAAGAGGCCGGAATTAAAATGGCAATTACTTCATTTCATGGTGCGGCGGGAATGGTTACCGGGTCCTGCCACCTCATTCAGACAGGGGGCAGAAATTTTCTTTTGGATGCGGGGCAATTCCAAGGGCCGTGGTCCATAGAAAGCCTGAATTACAAACCATTCGGCTTCAACCCTTCCGAGCTGGACGGGTTGATACTGAGCCACGGCCACCTGGACCATTGCGGTCGCATACCCGTCCTTTCAGACCAGGGATTTTCCGGCCACATCTACTGTACTCCTCCCACCAGGGATATCGCCAGGCTCATACTCCTTGATTCGGCCTATATCCTCAAGGAGGAATTCCTGTGGAAGAAAAAAAGGCTTGCCAGGGCAGGCATAGAAGCAAAATCTCCGCTTTATTCCCTTGAAGACGTGTACTACTGTCTTGATCAGTTTGACAGAACCGTTGACTATCACGAGACAGTACAGGTCGCCCCGGATGTCTCTCTCCGCTTTCACAGCACCGATGCAGGACACATCCTGGGTTCCGCTCAGGCATATCTCGAATTCAGGGACAGCGACGGATCGGACAAAAAGCTTCTCTATACAGGAGACATCGGAGACGGAGACAGGCCAGTAGTCAACGACCCGGAAGATCCAGAAAAAGGAGTAGATGTACTTGTCATGGAATCCACTTACGGCAACAGGGATCACAAATCCTACGAGGATTCCATTAAGGAACTGGAAGAAGCCGTAACGACAACGGTCCGCAGAAGAGGCACTGTGCTGATCCCCACCTTCGCCCTGGAAAGAACCCAGGAAATACTGTACCACCTGGGTCAGATGAAACAGTCCGGCAAACTTTCCAGACATGTCCCGGTCTTTCTGAACAGCCCGCTTGCCATAGACATCACAAGGCTGTACCACAAACACTGTGATTTCTGCAGGACAGGTATCAATGACACCATTACAACAAACAAAACCCCTTTCGTGTTTCCTGGTCTTCACCTGACGGAAACAGTGGAGGAATCAAAGGCCATACACAGTGTTCCCGGACCCAAGATAGTGCTGGCCGGAAGCGGGATGATGACCGGAGGTCGCATCAAGCACCACTTGAAGCACCATCTGTGGCAGGAGACCACGACCCTGGTAGTAGTGGGATTTCAGGCAGAAGGAACTCTCGGAAGAAAAATAGTCGACGGGGCCGACACGGTGAGAATCTTCGGTGCTCCTGTTTCCGTCAAGGCAAGGATCTATACAATCAACGGCTTTTCCGCCCACGCGGCAAAAAAACACCTGGTAAACTTTGCCAGGAACGCAAATCCCAGAAAGATATTCCTAGTCCACGGAGAATCCAGCGCCCTGACAGGCTTGTCTTCAGCCATCAGAAAGGCACTTCCCGACACCGCGATCAAAATCCCGAAACTAGGTCATGAATACAGGCTTTAGGCACGTCTCATATCAGGTCTGAACCCCCTTAAATATTTACATTTGAATCTCTTTTACCATTAAAGATCAACAGCCTGAACCATATTTCATGCCCGGCATTCAGCATTACACCTTTGCTGAAAAAACAATTCCAGAGGTCAGTATCTCAGAACTGCAGAAGCCCTGGTACGTTCCGGAAACACCACTCCCTGGTGCGCATTTTTCAGGCCGTCCGGCGTTGACAGACACAGCCTGGAGCTGCTCAAGGCATCTGGAGTGAGCTCATCGGAGATGGGCACCGATGCGGCCTGTGATGCCACACTCGAAGAATTGAACAAAGGCTTTACCTTTGCCGATGCTGTCAGGACCGGCAATCTGGCCTCGCAACTGGGCCTGGCCTGTGCCCACTTTATCATGTTCGGGGGCCCGGGAGAAAACCAAAAGACTTTCAGGGAAGAGCTCGAAAACATTGATAGGCTAGAAGATTCCGTTGTGTTTGCCTTTACAGGCATCAGGATCCTGCCGGAAACCGGCATATTCAAAAGGACAAATAAAGAAGGACTGATCAGCGGTGGCCGGTCTCTTCTCAAACGGGAATTGGGGACGGGGGAATTGGGGACAGGCAAATTATACGTTACGGCTCCTTCTTCCACGGATGTT
>DTYO01000238.1 GCA_012961845.1 Thermodesulfobacteriaceae bacterium | reverse complement strand
TGGATTCCAGGACCAAGGAGCGGATTTTTGATCCTTTTTTTACCACGAAAGAGGTGGGAAAGGGATCTGGACTGGGGCTGGCCATGGTGTACGGTGTGGTAAAAGGCTGCGGAGGCAGTGTCAGTGTCCATAGCGAGATAGGAAAGGGCACTGATTTCAGGCTTTATTTTCCGGTGGTTGAAGATGTAGTTGATGTGGTGGACAGCCCAAGTGATGGGCACCGTCTGAATGGTTCTGAGACAGTGCTGGTGGTGGATGATGAGGAAATGATAAGGGAACTTGCTCTGGAACTATTGTCATCCAGGGGATATCATGTAATGCTGGCCAAGGATGGACTCGAAGCGGTACATATCTACAAGGTGTTCGGGCATAATATAGATGTCATCCTCATGGATCTTGCCATGCCGGGAATGGGCGGCAAGGAAGCCTATGAAAAACTCAAGGAAATGAATCCCCAGGTGAAAGTCCTGTTCTGCAGTGGACATGGTTCCGGGAATAGGGGAATAGAAGACATCTGGGACGAATCACATCTGCCGTTTATTTGCAAACCCTTCAAACTGGATGAACTGCTACAAATGCTCAGACAGGTCCTTGACGGCAGGACCGTCTGAAATGTCCAAGATCAGGCAGACAAGATGGATACATTGTTTAAAATTGACAGTTCACGGCTCCACGCACTCAATATTCCATTCAGACTGGAGTTTTCTCATGCCATGGCCACCCGTGCCGGGTCGGATTCCATGGTCCTGGCGGTGGAGAGTTCAGACAACAGGGGCTATGGGGAAGCCGTGGTAAGGGAATATGTTTCCGGCAGTATAGGAGATGAAACTTCTTTGCTTGAAGATGCGGCCGGCATAGTTAGGGAGATTCTTGCACCCTTGGCCGGCAGAGACACGACCTGGTCTGATTGCGCGGAGTATCTGAGATCTCTTTCTCCTTCTTACAGTGAGCTTCCGATGGTGTGCGCCGTTGAGTCGGCTCTCTTGGATCTGGCCTGTCACGAGTGTGGAAAAGATATATACCAGCTGCTTGGGTGCAGACCGCTGAAGGAAGAGATAATCTATGGAGGGACACTTCCCATGCTGCCCCGGAAGGCCGCGGAATGGATCCTTGACCAGTATCTGGAAATAGGAATCAGCAATATCCGCATCAAGATCGGCACGGACAGGGCATACAATGAAAATATCCTCAGGCTGGCCCGGGAAAAGGCAGGTGATGATTTTGACTTCAGGGTTGATGCCAATGCCTCCTGGACGTTGGAACATGCCAGAGACAATCTTCTCATGCTACGGGACTACGGAATAAATTTGATCGAGGAGCCTTTTGGCAGAAATAACAACGCTATTTTTGATCTGCTGGAAGACTCTGCAGTCAGAGGTTTTAAATTTGTGGCGGATGAATCCGTACTTGCAGTGGGTGATGTAGAAGAGATAGCCTCTCAAGGGCATTTTCATGTCTTGAACCTGCGCTTGGCCAAAAACGGAGGTCTGCTCAGGCTGATTGAGATGGCTGAACTGGCCAAAGACCGGGGACTGTTTTACCAAATAGGCTGTCATGTAGGAGAGACCGGCATCCTCTCTGCACTTGGCCGGGTTGCTGCCTCCCTCCTGCCCGATGCGATTTACAATGATGGTTCGTATGACCGGCATCTCCTGTCAGCCAACATCACTGAAGAAGATTTTACATTCGGCCCGGGAGGAAAGGCGCCTGTGATCAGCGGACATGGAACGGCCTATTCTATTGATGAAGAAAAGCTTGAGGAGCTGACAGTTGGGAAAATCAAGTGTTTATGAAAAGTGGCGGTCCAGCAATCACAAACACCTAGAAATATGCAGAGACAAACGTCTGTTAGTCACATTTTCTGGCGGCAAGGATTCCACTGTATGCCTAGAGTTTCTGCACAGGTCACAGGAACCATACGGGTTTGATATTGAAGCCCATATATATCCCTATCCAGTCCACAGATACAGTACAGCCTTCAAAGAAACCATTCAGGAGTACTGGGGAGAGCGTGGTGTCAAGCTTGTCTATCACGAGACAAGACAAGACGATACATGCTTGGAATCTTCCGGAGATCCTTGCCGGCTATGCCAGGAAATAAGAAAAAAAATCCTGTTTTCCCTTTTCTCGCAGTTGGAGGCCCCGCTTTCCAGTCTTGTGATCGTGTCCGGCCACAGTCTATGGGATCTGGCAGGTTATGCTCTGGAGGTCTTTATCGAGCGTGAACTGTCCGGTGAAGGGAAACATGTAAGAACAGAGGGGGCTGACCGTTTCAGGGAGATTGCCCAGCGTTTCTATCCTTATCTTGTGCTGCCGGAGGGGTATTCTGTGTTCAGGCCAATGCTGTGCCTAAATCAGGATGAGATAGAAGCCGTTGTCAAGGCCGGTGATATACCTGTATTGGGCGTTCCGTGCAGGTATTCCCCTTTGAGGCCTAAAAAGATCCTTGGGGTCTATTTTGCCCGATTCGGTCACAAGTTTTCTTACGAAAGGGTTATGAACTTTGCCAAGAAGTATCTTTCTGTAGCAGATATTCATGAGTTCAAACCTGCCGCCAAGGAGGAATATCTGTCACGACATTTCTGATATGCGGTAAAGTGACATGCTGCATCAGCTGCGTCAGGTTAAAAAATAATGCTTGGCATATCAACAAGATGGCTGCACTCAGTTTTTTAGAAAGCGGTCAAATATCTCTGTAGTGATTTTGCATACGTCTGTATCCGGCGGAAGCGTCAGCAGTGATTTCTGCTGCACTTCACATTGAAAAACAGCATCGCTGGCAGGTATGTAACCGCCAAAAATAAGGTCGGTTTTTTCAACCGCCGATTCTACCTGTTCTTTTAATGCCGCAGGAAGCTCTGGAGGCACCCTGTTTACTATGAGTACCTTCTGCTTAACATCAACACCCAGATTTCTTGTCAGGTCTGCAATCCTGGCAGCGGTCATGACGCCTCTCGAGGAAGGATCCGAGACTACAAACAATGTCTGGATCTTTCTGAGATTCAGCCGGCTGAGATGCTCCATTCCAGCTTCGTTATCCACCAGGAGATACCGGTAGTTCCTGGCAAGGCTTTCCATGACCTGTGCCAGTATGGTATTGGCCATACAGTAACACCCGGGTCCTTCGGGTTGCCCCATGACAAGCAGGTCAAAACCGGTTGCCTCTATTATGGCCTGGTTGATCCTCATTTCCATGTAGTCACTCTTGGTCATGCCGAAGGGGGTCTCTGTTTTCATGGCATCCCTTATTTCTCCAAGAGTTACCTCCACATTCAGACCGAGCAGTTCATTCAGGTTGGCATTGGCGTCTGCATCTACCGCCATCACAGGTGTAATGCCGTTCTCTACCAGATACTTTATCAGCAGGGCGCTTATGGTGGTTTTGCCTGTACCGCCTTTGCCTGCCATGGCCAGTATCTTTGCTTTATCGTTCTTCATGTTGCACCTTGTTTTTCAGTGTCGGTCCACGATTCTGCCTTTGGACCGGCACTACACTATATGTGGAGAATCTGAAAGAGCTGGCTTAACCCAGATCTACGTAAACATAATTCTTGATGATGCCATAAACTTTCGGGGGCAACGGACTGTCGAATGCTTCAAGATCTTCGGCTGAAATAAAGAACCCGAGATTATTCCGGTAATTGATGATTCGAGCTGCGCTGACTTCTCCTATTCCTGCAAGCAGTGTCAGCTCTTCCTGAGAGATGCCGTTCAGGTCCATTGGCCGGAAAAAGAGCAGATTATGACCTGTTACGTCCAGTGCAGCAGTCTCTCTTGCCGAAACATATGAAGGAGCTGAATGGCAGCATCCCTCATCCAGGAGCCTTTGGAAGAGGATAAATGCCAGTGTAGCTGTCACTGCTGCTGTAAAAATCAGCAGAACTGCCGGTGTGGCGTTGATCGGGTCCAGCCGGCGGAAATCATAAAGGGTTGATGCCATGATCACTGTTCAGCTGTTGTCCCGGGTTTCTTTTTCCGACTTGAGCAGTTTATAGCGGATACTGTCCACAAGGGCCTGCCAGCTGGCTTCGATTATATCAAAAGAGGCCCCTACGGTACCCCATTTGTCATGTTTGTCACGCGATTCTATCAGGACACGGACCATGGCCTCGGTTCCAGGGCTTCCAGCGAGCACTCTTACCTTGTAGTCCTGCAGAGTCATTTCTCTCAGTTGGGGGTAAAACTTTTCAAGTGCTTTTCTTATGGCATTGTCCAGCGCATTGACCGGACCGTTTCCCACAGCGGCAGTGTGCTCGACCTGTCCACCCACACGGACCATTACAGTAGCTTCTGCCTGGGTGGGTTCGTCTTCCCTGTTTTTCTGATCGCTCACCCTGAAACCAAGCAGTTCAAAGTATTTTCTCATTGTGCCCGTTGCCTTTCTCATGAGCAGCTCAAAAGACGCCTCGGCCCCTTCGAACTGGAAACCCTGAGCTTCCAGTTCCTTCAGCTGGGCTACTATATCCATCACTACAGGGTCGGTACTATCGAGGTCCAGCCCAAATTGCTTGGCCTTGGCGAGGATATTGCTTTTGCCGGAAAGGTCGGACACAAGAATGCGCTGAATATTTCCCACCAGTTCAGGCTTGATATGTTCATAGGTTTCGGGATTCCGTTGAACGGCACTTACGTGTATGCCGCCTTTGTGGGCAAATGCACTGGCTCCCACATAAGGCTGATATTTGTTGGGTGCCAGGTTGGCTATTTCACAGACAAACCTGGAGGCACTGACCAGTTCATGGAGGTGTTCGGCAGGACTGCAGTCATACCCCATTTTCAACACGAGGCCTGGGATAATGGAGCAAAGATTTGCGTTGCCGCACCTTTCTCCGAAACCGTTCATCGTTCCCTGGACATGGCTGACCCCGGCTCCTACAGCCAGGAGTGTATTGCCTACGGCTACCTCTGCATCATTGTGGCAGTGAATTCCAAGGCATATATTGTCTCCCAAGGAACGGCTTACCGCCTTTACCATTTCAGATATTTCGTGGGGCATGGTGCCGCCGTTGGTATCACACAGGACAAGGCATTCCGCCCCGCCTTTTACCGCCCGTTTGAGAGTGGCTATTGCGTAATCGCGATTGGCCTTGAAACCGTCGAAGAAATGCTCGGCATCGTAGAACAGAGTGTCTGTCCTGGAGCGTAGCCATGCCAGAGAGTCTTCTATCAGTTCAAGGTTTCTTTCCAGGCTGATCCTCAGGGCGTCTTTTACATGAATGTCCCATGTCTTGCCGAATATGGTGATCACCGGTGTACCGGCTTCGACCAGAGCATTAAGGTTCGGATCTTCATGGGCAGGATGTTTGGCCATGTGAGTACTGCCAAATGCCGTAATCCGACTGTGAGGCAGGCTGTAGTTCTTTATTTCCTTGAAAAACTGCTTGTCTTTCGGGTTGGCGCCGGGCCAGCCTCCTTCGATAAAATCGATTCCGAGCCGGTCCAGTTTCTGGGCAATCCGAACCTTGTCTTCCACAGACAGATTGAAGTCCTCTGCCTGAGTTCCATCCCTGAGAGTCGTATCATATATTTCGATTTTTTTGTTCATTTTCTTACTGATCACTTAGCCCAAAGCCTTCATGAAGCGCCCGTACGGCCAGCTCTGTGTATTTTCGTTGGATGATGCATGAAATTTTGATCTCAGAGGTACTGATCATAAGAATGTTTATGCCGTGACCAGCAAGAATATCGAACATCTTACTTGCTACCCCGGAATGATTTCTCATACCCACTCCCACGATAGAGACCTTGGCTATGTCAGGATCACCGGCCACTCTTTCCGCACCGATTTCCGATGCCACTCCCTTTACTATTTCCATTGCCTGTTCGTAATCAGCCTGGGAGACGGTAAATGTCATATCTGTGAGGTCGCTGGCCCTAGTGTTCTGGATGATCATGTCCACTACTATATTTGCCTCAGAAATAGGGCTGAAAATTTTTGTTGCGATGCCAGGCCTGTCAGGGACCTTGCTTATGGTGATGCGTGCCTCATTTGTACTGTAGGGCACACCGGATACAAGGGTCTGTTCCATTATTTCGTCCTCCTTAACCACATAGCTTCCAAGGGAATCTGTAAAGCTGGATCTGACATGAAGCGGAATTTCATACCGCATGGCATATTCTACCGAGCGGATTTCCAGAACTTTGGCCCCCAGGCTCGCCATCTCCATCATTTCTTCATAGGATATTCTGTCTATTTTCCGGGCA
Organism: Thermodesulfobacteriaceae bacterium; assembly: GCA_012961845.1. GTDB lineage: Bacteria > Desulfobacterota > Dissulfuribacteria > Dissulfuribacterales > UBA3076 > DTYO01. The sequence goes on along the minus strand of DTYO01000238.1, from coordinate 1,515 downwards.
GACGGGCATATGTTGGGATCAGTTGTGTATATGCCATCCACGTCCGTATAGATTTCGCAGACATCTGCATCAAGTGCTGTTGCCACTGCCACAGCTGTGGTGTCCGAACCGCCTCTTCCCAGGGTGGTTATGTCACCTTCAGGGGTTATCCCCTGAAAGCCTGCAATCACCGGAATGTGCCCCCGTGTGATGGTCTTTTTGAGCTCTTCGGTTGCAATGTTCATGATCCTTGCTTTGCCGTGGGCCGTATCGGTTTCTATGGTTATCTGGGAGCCTAGGAAGGATCTTGCCCCGAAGCCCCTCTTTTTCAGGGCCATGGCCATGAGGGATATGGTTACCTGTTCACCTGTGGAAAGCAGAACATCCAGCTCCCGCGGATCCGGTCTGGTATGTATCTGTTCAGCCAGATCAATAAGCCGGTTGGTTTCCCCGGACATGGCCGACAGCACCACTACAACATTGTCTCCCTGTCTTTTCCCGGCAATCACACGTTCAGCCACATTTTCTATGTGCCGGCAGTCCGCTACAGATGTGCCCCCGTATTTCTGTACTATTAATGCCATAATTCTCTAATCCTCATTATTGCTACCGGCCCATACCGGATCCTGTCCAAAATGATGCATCCACCACTCGTGATCGGTCATGCCGTTTTCACCGGGTCTGAGCTGCATATGATAGTTGTCGGAAAACTCCATTAGAATTCTGTAGGCCTGGTTGAGAGAAGCCATCTCGCCTGACGTGTCCCTGTCAGGATTCTGGTCGGGATGAAGGCCTTTGCAGCGCTCTCTGTAGGCATTCTGGATCTCGATTCTCGTGACTTCTTCGGGGAGTCCAAGTAGTTTTCTTGCCCTGGTTATGAGTTCCCAACGTTTGTTGTGCATAATAGCAAATTAGCAACACACCAATCTATTGGCAAGTATGTTTCGCCGGAGTAATCTTGATGTATTATGCTGCGTTATATCATAATAGGAGCAGGGGGGTTCCTCGGGGCTGTCGCTAGATATGCAGTCTCCGGCCTCCTGACTGCAAGACTTGGTTCGAGGTTTCCGTATGGAACCATGTTTGTAAATATCACAGGCAGCTTTTTCCTGGCATTTTTCGTCACGCTTTTCCTGGAACGGCTTCTGATCGGACCCAACTGGCGCCTGTTCTGGGCGATAGGATTTCTCGGTGCGTACACCACCTTTTCCACTTTTGCCTGGGAGACGGATGCACTTCTGAGAGACGGGGCCTGGAGCACTGCTCTTGTAAATGTTCTGGGCAATATGCTGGCGGCAATCATAGCGGTGAGGCTTGGAACGGCTCTTGTCAATTCTTCATGGATGGTCAGGTAATGTCTGTCCGAAAATGAGAATTCTTGTCCGAGATCAAGGCGTCTGAAAAAATAAGTGCAGACGTACAGGATAGTTTGGGCATCGTTTTTGCCACATAATTTAGACGATCAGGTGAAAAGGCCTTTTATGGAGAGGCGCCAGGCAGAGGAGTTTGCGGCAATGATTCTTGTCAGCGGTCCGG
>DTYO01000237.1 GCA_012961845.1 Thermodesulfobacteriaceae bacterium | reverse complement strand
GGTGAAAACCATGTTCACAAAAAGAAAGTTACTCATGCTGAAGATGCGTCTTGATGGCTTTCGCTTGTTCATATTATGATATGATTGACGGCCGTGTCTGCCTGGCTCTGGTTGTCTGATTCAAGAACCGACTTTGAAAGAATCAGCGGCACCAACTCTCCGGGCCCTGGGGGATAGTGCAGGGGACTGGAACAGACAGTGGAAATATACGTGTTTTCGGGCAAGATGTTCTGGAGGTGGAGATGAAAAGTGGTGTCAGTTATGTTTGGGTGTGGATCCTTGTGACATCCTCTGTGCAGTGTGTCTGTGCCGGGCCAGTGCCGGACACCGGCCAAAAGGTCTGTTACAGTGATACCGGTCCCATTCAATGTCCCGGACCGGGAGAGCGGTTCCATGGACAGGATGCCCAGTATAACGGGCCCCAGCCTTCCTTTACCAAACTTGATGCAGAGGGTAACGACCTGCCGGATTCGGCTTCTTCATGGTCAATGGTCAGGGACGATAACACAGGAATCATATGGGAGGTAAAGACGGAAGACGGCTCGATCCACGACAGAGAAAATATTTTCATTTCCTGTTCCGGAGCCAACGGGACCACCGCATACGGTTTTGAAACGTGCAGACAGGGCCCGGATACAGACGACTTCATTGCAATTTTGAATGCCCGGAGGTTTGGAGGTCATTCGGACTGGAGACTGCCTGACATAAAGGAGCTTTCCTGCTTGGTCAATGCCGGCACATATGATCCGTCAATAACGACTGACTTTTTCCCTGGGACAGTGCCTGGCGCTTATTGGTCGGACACCATCAGTGCCGATAACGATCTATACGGTTGGCGCGTCTATTTTTCAGACGGCTACGCATACAGGCTGTACAAATCTGACAACTGTCATGCCCGGGCGGTCAGGTGTGGCGAGACAGGGGCGCCCTGTGGGCTGACGGACAACAATGACGGCACCGTCACGGATAAGGGCACAGGGCTTACATGGCAACAGCTCTTTGCAGGCCCCATGACATGGGAAGAAGCCCTGTCCTATTGCGAAGGTCTTGAAATCGGCGGTTTTGATGACTGGCGCCTGCCGAACCGTAACGAACTTCAATCGATAATAGACTATGAAAAGAGCAGCCCGGCCGCAAACGAGATTTTTTTCCCAGGTACTCTTTCACACGGCTACTGGACTTCTACCACTTATGCCCTCAGGCCGACACTCTCCTGGGTGGTTGATTTCCACTATGGCTATGTCATAAAGGGCCGCAAGGCTGAGTCCTATTATGTCCGTGCCGTCCGTGGAGGTCAGGCCGATTTGCTGGTGGACATTCAAGGTCAGGTTTCTTTTGAAGGCGGGCCAGTCTGTGCCATGGTCCTGGCAAACGGCAGCCACATGTTCACATGTGACGGTTCCGGGGATTTCAGGCTGAGAGTGCCTCTGGATGCAGGCGGAAAAATCGTGTTTTATGCATTCTGCGAGGGACTGGCACCCTATGAACTGGTGCTCAAGAGCTGCGAAAGAGATCTTCGCGTCCAGATGGTTACTGCCGGCCCTGGCGATGATATGTTTGATGTTTCCTATGCAGTCGGTCTGCCTCAGGGGGCTCCGGACAGGATCAGGATCAGGATCAACGGTACGGTTTCCCATGACGGGGTGCCGCTGTGTGCAATGATCCTGGTCAACGGTGAATATTGTTTTACCTGCGGAGAAAATCCGGGGGTTTTTGATTTGAATGTGCCTGTGGACGCAAACGGAGAGATCACTCTCTACGGATTCTGTGAAGGATTTCAGCCGTACAAAGATACAATAACTTTTTGACTGTGAAATCCTTTCCAGGAATCGGTGCCGTGCAGGTTGCCGGTCGCACATACGGCGAGCAGCAGATCTGCTGTCTGGGCATGGATCAGATAGACATTCTGACTGATGCAACTGTATTTTTTCAGCTGCAGTCCAGGCCGGGAATATGCGGCAGGCCTGAATTTGAGACAAGAAGAGGCGCGGATGACGAATCCAAGCGACGAGCTGGTAACCATAGTAGATGAAGACAACAACGAAATCTGTAGGGTTGCCAGAAGGGTAATGCGCAATGGCAACCTGACCCACAGAGCTTCATATGTCATCGTCTATAACAGCAGAGGCGAGTTGTTTGTCATGAAGCGGACTTCCGGTAAGGATATCTATCCTGGCTGTTATGAAATAGCTGCAGGTGGCGTTGTCCTTGCCGGCGAGACATACGAGGAGTCGGCCAGGCGGGAGCTTTTTGAGGAGCTGGGCATCGTCTCCCGATGCATTGAGACCCTGTTTGATTTCTTTTTCAGTGAAGAGGGTAATAGCGTGTGGGGCAGGGTGTTTAAGTGTGTCCATGACGGCCCCATGATTTTTCAGGAAGAAGAGGTCGCAGGAGGGGAGTTTCTCCGTCCGGAAGCTGCCATGGCCCTGAGCCGTAAAAAGAATTTCACACCGGACAGTGTGATGCTTCTCAGGCGGTTGCTGGGACAAAACGGGATAACGGACCGGATACGGCCAGGTGGGTAATGGCTCAAGGGCATCTCCATAAAATCAGGATTTTTGTTCAGGAACAAGGCGCACAGGGAAAATAACCGCAGATATTGCATTGATATTTCGAGGAATATTTGTCGCGTCCAACACGGTTACGGGGCAAGAGAGCAATTTTTAGAAATGCCCTTTTGGAAGTGCCCTCAAATATTTTTTATACCCTGGTGTTTGTCCTGGTGATGGTGTAACCATCAATCATGCAGCTTCCGGCTTTCGATATCTCCATTACCTCCGCCTTCTGGGGGCTTGTTATCGCGGTACCCTGCAGTATTGTCGGTTTCATGGGCACAATCGTACCCGTAATACCGGGTACTGCTATAATCTTTGCCGGTTTTCTTTTTTATGGATGGATGACCGGTTTCCAGAGTCTGGGTGCAGGCTTTTTTGCTGGCCAGGTTGTGCTGGTGGCGTTCAGCTATCTGGTTGATTTCTGGGCCTCGGCATGGGGGGTAAGACGTTATGGCGGGTCGAAGGCGGCGGCCAGAGGCGCTTTTTTGGGTTCTTTCCTTGTTTTTGTGATTGGTCCGGCAGGACTGGTGGCCGGACCTCTGATCGGAGCCTTTTTAGGCGAGTGGTTCATGGGCGAGGAAATGAAAAAGGCCCTTCATGCGAGCCTTGGAAGTTTCTGGGGATTTTTCGGCGGGACCATTTTGAAACTGGTTATTGCTACGGCCATGGTGGGATGGTTCGTGTCCGCGATCTGATGTGTGCAGTCACACGGTGCCGCGTCTGTGTACTGCCAGCCACTCGAAGTACCCGGAGTCTGTCAGCACGCTTTCCGCCTTGTATATGCAGAACCTGTGATCAGATCATTACTTCCGATCTGAAGTTGACGGCATCCATACAGGATTAACCCGGCGGCCATGTCATTTGCCTTCCGCCGATTAGGTGCAGATGGATGTGAAATACTTCCTGTCCTCCATGGGCATTGCAGTTCAGGACCTGACGGTATCCTGACTGGGCGATGCCTTCTTTTTCCGCAATGTCTCTGGCGGCAACCAGGAGCTTTCCCATAAGGTTCGTATCTGCGGGTGTGATGTCGTTGGTTGTGGAGATATGCTTTTTAGGTATTATGAGGACATGGACCGGTGCCTGGGGATTGATGTCACGGAAGGCAAAGACGTCTTCATTCTGGTATACCACATCGGCTTTGATTTCACCTGAGATGATTTTGCAGAAGAGACAATTATCCATATGATTTCTCCTTTTTGTGAGTTTGCCGTCTGTCCTGTAGGAAGATTCTGGAAGTCACCGGACAGCCCTGCTTCAGTCTATAAGGTGATCGTCCAGGAAGCAAGCCTGCAATTTGTCGAGAATCAGTCAAGCGGTCCCGAATGAAGTACAGGCATTTTACTCTGCTTCATATGAACAAAAGGCTGGCTGTCATGCTGCCCCTGGGGTTTGCGTCAGGGCTTCCGCTGGCCCTTTCGGGAGGAACCCTTCAGGCATGGCTTGCAGTGGACGGCGTGGATATCCGGACTATCGGTCTCTTTTCCATATGCGGCATTCCCTACACGATAAAATTCCTGTGGTCGCCTGCCATGGACCGATTTAGCATGCCGTGGCTGGGAAGACGGCGGGGATGGATGTTTGTGACACAGTGCGTTCTCGCTGCCGTGCTGGCCACCATGGCATTGGTCTCTCCTGCCGCCATGCCTTTCAGGATGGCGGTGCTTGCCGTTTTCCTGGCTTTCAGCTCCGCTTCCCAGGATATTGTCATCGATGCCTACAGGACCGATCTTCTCAAGGTGCATGAAAGGGGATTGGGTGTAGGTCTCTCGGTAACCGGTTACAGAATCGCAATGCTGGTTTCGGGAGCGTTTGCACTGATCATGGCAGACATGATCGGCTGGTCTCTCACTTATCTGATCATGGCGGCAGTGATGATGACAGGTGTAGCAGTCACATTTGCCGGACCTGAGCCTGAGGAAGAATTCTCGGCCCCTGTAACTCTGGCTGACGCTGTGTGGGGTCCGCTCAGTGAATTCTTTTCGAGACCCGGTGCATTTTTTTTCCTGGCCGTGATAGTACTTTACAAACTGGGAGATGCATTTGCCGGTACCCTGACTACGGCATTTCTCATCCGGGGGGTCGGTTTCAGCCCCACGGATGTGGGGACCATCAACAAAGGGCTCGGGCTTGCCTCAACACTTGCAGGTGCCCTGGTCGGAGGCGGTCTGATGGCGAGGATGGGGCTGTTCCGTTCACTGATGTTTTTCGGAGTCCTTCAGGCAGCATCAAACCTTTCGTTCATGATCCTGGCATGGATGGGCAAGAAATACTGGGTGATGATAGCGGCGGTGGGGTTTGAAAATCTTTCAGGCGGCATGGGTACAGCTGCCTTTGTCGCTTTTCTGATGTCCCTCTGTCATCATCGTTTTACAGCCACTCAGTACGCATTGCTGTCGGCTTTGGCATCTGCCGGCCGGGTATTTGTCGGACCTCCGTCCGGTTTCCTGGTTGAATGGATCGGGTGGCCGCCATTCTTTTTTATCACAACTCTGGTTGCCGTGCCGGGCTTAATGCTTCTGGCTTGGATGAGGGAAGATATATCGTGCCTGGAGGAAGGCCTGGGGACGCATTCCTGATGCATATACATGAAGGTTACGGTCTCCACAGCCTGGGCAGCCAGTCGGCCACCTCACTGGCCAGATAGCCCCAGTTGCCTCGGATTCGTGCCATCTGGTCTGCCGCTCTGCCATGGCAGTATACACCGATCCGGGCAGCATCCCATGCGCTGTATCCCTGGGCCAGGAGGCCTCCTATGATTCCGGTAAGAATATCGCCCATCCCCCCTGAGGCCATTCCAGGATTTCCTGAAGAGTTGATCGCTGTTATGCCGGCTGGATCCGCGATAATGGTCCTGGCGCCCTTGAGTACCACCACGGCCTTGGTGGTTTCTGCCAGGGAGCGTGCTGCCGCGATTCTATCTTCCTGTACCCGGGAAGTAGAGCATCCCAGCAGGCGGGCCATCTCTCCCGGATGGGGGGTAAGAATTCTGGGGGACTGTGCAGCGGATACAAGGGCATGGTCGGTGCCGATTGCGGTAAGGGCATCCGCGTCGGCCACCAGGGGTACACCGGCCTTTCTGATGATATCCAGGACGGCGGCCTGAGTATCTGTGTGAAGCCCGATACCGGGGCCTATGGCCACTGCCTGTTTTCGGTCAGCCAGCTTTTCAATTTCCGGCAGGGCGGCGGAAGAAATTGTGCCGTCCGGTGTGGCGGGGAGTCCTTCCGTCATGGCCTCGGTGAGTTTTCCTGCAAGTACAGGCTGGACTTCATCAGGACAGCCCAGTGTTACGAGACCTGCTCCGGATCTCATGGCGCCGCGGGCAGTGAGTGCAGCAGCTCCGGTCTTGCCCCTGGAGCCCGCAAGAACAAGGGTGTGTCCGAAAGTTCCCTTGTGGCCGGCATTCGGCCTTGGGCCAAGAAGAGCCTGAAAGGAGTCTTTGTCGAAAAGCTCACATTGTATTGCCGCTTTTGAAACAGCGGCGGATGGAATGCCGATTTCAACTACCATGAGTTCCCCGGTGAACGCAGGGCCATCTTCCAGAACATGTCCCAGTTTGGTCAGCGCCATGGTGGCTGTGATGTCTGCCCTGATGGCGGTTCCCAGAGGTCGGCCCGTGTCGGTGCATAATCCTGAAGGGGTGTCCACCGCCACCACGGGAGAGGGGCTGGCATTTGCCATTTCTATTGCCTGTGCAAAACGGCCTTTTACTTCTCTTGTGAGACCTGTCCCGAAAATGGAATCTATGATGACTCCGGAGGTCTTGAAGAAATCACTGACGGATTGAATGGCATCCGATTCCAGGCACTGGATGCAGGGAATTTTCAGCCTCTTTGCTGCGTGGAAATTTGTGAGGGCTTCTTCCTGAAATTTTTTCTCCGAGGCCAGCAGCAGCATTCTGACCCTGTAACCCGCCTGGAAAAGATGCCTGGCTATGACAAATCCGTCGCCACCGTTGTTGCCAGGCCCTATCAGCACCAATGCGCCGCCGGTGTCAAGCTGGCGGCTGTACCGCTGCATGACCAGATCAGATACACCGCGCCCTGCATTTTCCATGAGTATCAGGCCGGGGATCAGAAAATGTTCTATGGTTTGGCGGTCAATCGCCTGCATCTGTTCAGCAGTGACTACCAGCATATGGAGCCTCCTTCTTGCGGAAAGAAAAAAGCAGGAATAATGCTCAATTTATCACAGGTTGCAGCACGCAAAAACGCAGGGTATGCCGGCGTACTCTCTGTACTTCATTAGCCATAAGGCTTGACAGACACATTACTCTTTGTGTGCCTGCAAGGCGGATTGACCAAATGAATTAGATTGCCGGGTGCGGTAGTGCGGATCATTCCTGCCTCTCTCCTTCTGTCTAGATTTTCATCATGCGGCAGGTTCAGGCAAGAAAACCGGAAATCACTTCTCGGAGTTCCTGGATTTCAAATGGCTTGCTCAATATATGATCTGCTTTTTTTTCATAGGCAAGTTCTTCGGCATGGTACCCGAAGCCGGTTATGGCGATCACAGGAATATCAGGATAATCCTGTTTCAGGACTGAAATGATGCCTATCCCACTGACATACGGAATGGTGATGTCCGTTATTACCAGATCATACCGTCCGTCTTTTATCTTTTTAAGCCCTTTCAGGCCGTCATCTACTGCTGAAACGCTGTAGTCAAGATATGTGAGATAGTCTTCCAGCATGTTTCTGACTTCCTTGTCATCTTCAATGACAAGAATGTGTTTTTTGTTAGTATTCACCTGGTTCATGGACATGGCCCGTATCTACAGAGGGTCGCCAAAAAAATGTTCTTTTGCCCCGCAACTTTGTTGTACGTAAAAAAAATATCCTTGAAATATCACTGCGATGTCTGCAGTTATTTTTTCTGTATGCCTTGTTTCTGAACAAAACTCCTGATTTTCAGAGGTACCTATTCATAGTCTCCCCTGTTGATTTTTGCTGCTTCTACTGCGGAGATAATGCCAATTGCATCAGCCGTATCCCGCAGAGGATCATGGTCTTCAAGAGAGTCCCTTAATTTCCTGAGGTCTTCTGACTGGCTTGCCAGGGCTTCGGCAACCGGTTCCAGATCCTTTGCAGAAAGGCCGGGGTCTTCCAGCATGGTACCGTAATGATCCAGCAGGTCAAGAGACTGTTCAGCCAAGTTCAGGACTGCCTGCTGAGATTCGGTCAGGCCGGTGATGCCTGACAGCTCAGTGGGAACTGTTCTCTGGACAGGATCTGCCTGGCTGGCTGCCGCAGTGGAATTGAGGATTTCTGAAAAGGATCTGTGGTCGTTGTCAGGACTGTCGTTCCTGTTTATTGTCTGAGACTGTCTTTCAAGCAGGATTTTATTCAGGTCGGATTGAATTTTCATGGCCGTAGCTCCTGATTATGTTTAAGTATCGGTTTCAGTACGATATGTGTCAAGTTTTAGTCGGCATTGCTGATTTGATCGTCATAATATATCATTCATCATTATGAAAAAATCAAACTTCACCCGAAACAGACAGACATGTTCCTGTAAGCGGAGGAGCACCCGGGTCATCCATGTGGGAGATGTCCCGATCGGAGGCGAACACCCCGTTGTTGTTCAGTCTATGACCAATACGGATACCAGGGACGTCAGCTCGACCGTTTCACAGATTCACCGTCTGCAGGATGTGGGCTGTGAAATAATCAGAGTAGCTGTACTGGACATTCCTGCCGCCGAGGCTATAACGTCCATAAAGAAAGCAATTTCCATACCTGTTATAGCGGACATCCATTTCGACTGGCGTCTGGCCGTTGCGTCCATAAATGCAGGCGCTGACGGGATACGTATCAATCCTGGAAACCTTGGAGGGCCGGATCGACTGGAAAAAGTGGTAAAAAAGGCCAGGGAATATCGGGTCCCGATCCGGGTGGGTGTCAATTCGGGTTCTCTGGAAAAGGACCTGATGGAAAAATATGGCGGTCCTGCTCCAGAGGCCCTGGTGGAAAGTGCACTCAGAAATGTGGCGTTAATAGCCGATATGGGATATGAATTAATGAAAATATCTATAAAATCCTCTGATGTGCTTACTACGGTGCAGGCTTACAGGCTGTTGGCGGACAAGACGGATTTCCCCTTTCATCTCGGGGTGACAGAGGCCGGAGGCCTGATTCCCGGGACGGTAAAGAGCAGTGTTGCACTTGGAATCCTTCTCATGGAAGGAATTGGCGATACCCTGCGGGTTTCTCTGACCAGAGATCCTGTAGAGGAGATCCAGGTGGCCTATGAGATCTTGAGAGCTGTGCATGTCCGTCAGCGTGGCCCGGAAATTATTTCCTGTCCTACCTGCGGGCGCTGTGAGATCGATCTTTTTTCCCTGGCTTCAGAGGTGGAGCGCAGATCCCGCAAGATTCCGGATACCTTGAAAATGGCGGTCATGGGCTGCGTGGTAAACGGGCCCGGTGAGGCAAAGGAGGCCGACATAGGTCTGGCTGGGGGCAAGGGAGTGGGGATCATCTTCAAGGGAGGGCGCATCCTCAGGAAAGTACCGGAAGATGACCTCCTTGAAGAATTCTGGGGAGAAGTGGAAAAAATGGTGGAGACTGAAAAATAATGAGATATTCAAGATTGTTTTTGCCTACCTTGAAGGAAAATCCTGCCGAGGCGGAGGTGGTGTCCCATAAGCTCATGCTGCGGGCGGGCATGATACGAAAACTCGCTTCTGGCCTCTATTCATACCTTCCACTGGGCCTGAGGATACTCCGAAAGGTGGAGAAGATCATCCGAGAGGAGATGAACCGGGTGGGAGCACAGGAGCTGCTCATGCCCATGGTCCAGCCTGCGGAATTGTGGCGGGAGAGTGACAGGTGGGAGAGGTACGGCAAGGAACTTCTGCGTTTCAAGGACAGGCACCACCGGGAATTCTGCCTGGGACCTACCCATGAAGAGGTCATAACCGATCTGGTCAGGGGCGAGATCCGTTCATATAGGGATATGCCGCTCAATCTGTACCAGATAAAGACCAAATTCCGCGACGAAATACGTCCCAGATTCGGCCTCATGAGAGGGCGTGAATTCATCATGAAGGATGCCTACAGTTTTGACTGCGATTATGAGGCCCTTGACACGACGTACGGAAAGATGCACAAGGCTTATTCGAGGATATTTGAGCGCTGCGGGCTGGATTTCAGGCCTGTGGAAGCGGATACAGGCAGCATAGGAGGCGAGGCTTCTCATGAATTCATGGTACTGGCCGAGACCGGAGAAGACCTGATAGCATGCTGCACAGAGTGCAATTATGCTGCCAATGTTGAGCTTGCTCCGGTGCGTGTGCTGGCAGACAAGGTTGAACCCCTGGAACCCGGCTGGGATATGGAAAAGGTGAATACACCGGGCAAGAGGTCCATAGAAGAGGTTTCGATATTTCTCGGTATCGGACCGGATACGCTGGTCAAGACGCTCATTCTTCTTGCAGATGGTGATGAGCCTGTGGCTGTTCTCATAAGAGGTGATCACGAACTCAACGAAGTCAAACTTAAGCGTTTCCTCGGGGTAGAGGAACTGGTGTTCGCAGATGATGAGGCTGTGAGGCTCATCACCGGGGCGCCTCCGGGATTTGCCGGACCTGTGGGGCTTGACAGTGTGAGGATTGTTGCAGATCAGTGTCTTGAAACCATGACCGATTTTGTGATAGGTGCCAATGAGGCGGATGCACATTGCGTGGGGGTGAACTGGGGCAGAGATCTGCCACGGCCGGAATTCGCCGACATCAGGGTCATAAGCCCGGAAGATCCGTGTCCGGTGTGCGGAGGCGGAATAGAGCTCAGGAGAGGAATAGAGGTCGGGCACATATTCAAGCTCGGCATCAAGTACAGCGAGGCCATGGGGGCTTCGTTCCTCGATGCCAGAGGCAGGAAGCGGCCTATAGTAATGGGGTGCTACGGCATAGGGGTGGGCCGGACCGTGGCTGCCGCCATAGAGCAGAATCACGATGAGAACGGAATTGTTTTTCCGGTTCCAGTAGCACCCTTTCAGGTCATAATTTCACCTGTCAATGTCAAAGATTCTGATATCATGGAAGCTGCTGAAAAGCTTTACGGCCAGTTGGCGGAACTCGGTATAGAAGTACTGCTTGACGACCGCAGGGAGCGGCCGGGTGTCAAGTTCAAGGATGCTGACCTCATAGGCATACCATTTCGTATTACTGTCGGCAGGCGTCTGAAAGAAAAAAACGAAGTGGAAATAAAGACCCGGAAAACGGGAGACTCCATTGTGGTCTCCAGGGACAAGGCACTGGAGAGTATTCGCGAAATGCTTTCCAGTGCCTGTCCATAAACGGTCATCGATCTTGGCGTAATGATTAAGACAATGCCTGAAATGTCTGATAAATGTGGTCATGTTGTTTTTTCGCATCACCTGACTGCGGTCGGAAATTCCCGTTTCAGGAAAGACATGTTGCAGGCAGTGATTATATTGAAGACAATCAAAGTCGGAAGATCTGAGTTCTGCTGAAGCAGGTTCAGAGCCGGGTTTTTGTCTGTATGATTCGAATAAACGACATCTTAGAGAAAATAAATTCCTATCTCCCTGATGCTGATACCAGCCTGGTGGAAAAGGCGTATATTTATTCCGCCAAGGTCCATGCAGGCCAAACCAGACTGTCGGGCGAACCCTATCTGTCCCATCCGCTTGCAGCAGCCTATATCCTAGCAAAGCTCAAGCTCGACATGCCAAGCATAGCTGCTGGTCTTCTCCATGACACCATAGAAGACACCTTGGCCACAGATAAAGAGCTGGAAGAGATGTTCGGCAAAGACGTGGCCCTGATCGTGGACGGGGTCACCAAACTCAGTAAGATAGAGTTCCAAAGCCGGGTCCACAAACAGGCGGAGAATACCCGCAAGATGATCCTTGCAATGTCCAAGGATATACGGGTTCTGCTGGTCAAACTGGCTGACAGGCTCCACAACATGAGGACCTTGGGATACCAGAAAGAGAGAAAGAGGATAAAGATTGCCAGGGAGACTCTGGATATCTACGCGCCGCTGGCAAGCCGTTTGGGTATTGATTGGATTAAGAGGGAACTGGAAGACTTGGCCTTTTACAATATATATCCCGAAGAATTCCAGGCGCTTCGCAAACAGGTAGAAGAGCGTCTCGGCGAGCGCAAAGTGTACGTGGAAGAGGTTAAGGATCTCATAGCGCACAAGATGGCCGACTTCGGTCTGTCGTGCCGGGTCCTGGGAAGACCGAAGCATCTCTACAGCATATTCCGTAAAATCCGCACCCGGAATGTAAGCCTTGATCAAGTCTATGACCTCATTGCCTTCAGGATTGTCCTGAATACAGCCAAGGAATGTTATGAGGCACTTGGTATTGTACATTCACTGTGGAAACCGGTTCCAGGCCGTTTCAAGGATTATATAAGTCTTCCCAAGGCGAACATGTACCAGTCTCTCCATACGACCGTTATAAGGCCCTATGGCGACCGGATGGAGATCCAGATCCGTACGGAGGAAATGGACAGGGTGGCAAGAGAGGGGATAGCAGCCCACTGGCTTTATAAGGAGGGCCGGACAGTAAAAAAAGAGCAGGAACGGCAGTTTGACTGGCTCCAGCAGCTCATGGAGTGGCAGAAGGAGGTGGATGATCCCCGGGAATTTCTGGAGTCCGTGAAGATGGATCTCTTCCCTAATGAAGTATATGTGTTCACTCCTGATGGTGAGGTCAAGGAATTCCCCAGCGGAGCCACTCCGGTGGATTTCGCATATGCGATCCACACAGAGGTAGGGCATCATTGTGCGGGCGCGAAGATTAACGGCCGGATGGTTCCTTTGAGGTACCAGCTCAAGAACGGGGATGTGGTGGAGATTATTACATCCAAACAACATGTCCCCAGCAGAGACTGGCTGAAGCTGGCCAAGACCAGCAGGGCCCGTGCAAGAATCAGGCACTGGATCAAGACGGAAGAGAGGGAAAAGAGCCTTGCACTGGGGAAGGATCTGTGTGTACGGGAATTCAGGAAGAGGAGGCTGGATTTCAGTGAACTGATCAGGGACAAAGGGGCGGAAGTGGCACAGGCACTCTCCTTCAAGACCCTTGAAGACCTTATGGTGGCAGTGGGATACGGCAAGGTTTCGTCAGCCCAGGTGGCCGGAAAATTTGCGCCTCCAGAAAAGGCTGAAGAATCACCCGTTCCTTATGAGAAAAGTTCAAAAGAGGCAAGGCGGTCCAGGAAAAAGAGGCGCCAGGGCATCCTCATTCACGGACTCGACGACATAATGATCCACCTAGGGAGGTGCTGTACACCTGTCCCCGGAGACGATGTAGTGGGCTATATCACCAGGGGGAGAGGGGTTACCGTGCACCGGGAGGATTGTTCCAATGTCCGCAACATGGACCCTGAGAGAAGGGTGGATGTGACCTGGGATGTTTCAGAGGTTGAAAACTTTCCGGTAAGGATAAAAGTCGGAACTGCTGATCAAAAAGGTATGCTGGCGGCAGTAAGCAATGCAATCAGCGTAAGCGAAGCCAATATACTGAAGGCAAAGGTCACTACCACGCCGGATGATAGGGCATTGTTCAGTTTTGTAGTCGAGGTGAGCGACGGCGATCACCTGAGGAAGGTGTTTTCCGGAATCCGGAAGGTGGAAGGGGTCATTATGGTAGACCGCGCTACGGCCGGTTGAAGATGCTTCACAGGTGGGACTTCGGCAGTTGCAGTCAGGGCCGCTGAGGGTGCCCAGACTGCCCTGGAGATTGTTGCGCAGTAAGATTTAAAAAGGTGGCTTGATGATTTTCCCAGAGCGAATGCAACGGGTACATGCCCGAACATACCTTTTCTGTCCGTTTACCACTGCCTTGACCCTTTGCAGGTTGGGCAGCCAGCGTCTTTTGGTGTGATTGTTTGCATGGCTGACGTTGCATCCTGTTACAGGACCCTTGCCGCATATTTCACATACTTTCGACATTTTGAGATGACCTTTCCTGTATTTTTTCACTTAACAATGTTTTTTATTGCAGGTATTATAAAATGCTGGGATATATAACCCGACACGACAATTATCGCAAGGGTGTAATTTGAGGAATATTGACATGGGGCAGGTATCGGCAGATTCAGGAAAGAGAGCGGCCCGCAGGGCTCCGGCTGTCATTCAGGTGGATTACCGGACAGTTGACCGTTTTTTCACAGATTTTGCAGAGAATCTCAGCACTGGCGGGCTGTTTATTGCCACTCCCAGGCCTCTTGAACCTGGTACCACACTGATACTGGAGTTTCTTTTGCCAGAGTGCCATCATCCGATCAGGGTCAAAGCTGAAGTGATGTGGAATACGAGCAAGCTGCGCAGGATGAAGGGGCAGAGACGGGGAATGGGGCTGAAATTTGCCAACCTCAGCCAGCGTGACCGCAAGAAGATCGATGTCATAGTATCCAAGCTCAAGTCAAGTCGTTTTGCATGAGGGTACCAAGAAAAATCAGGGAGTTTGTTCTGTAACAAGGCGCACAAGGAAAATAACCGCAGACATGTTAGTGATATTTCGAAGATTATTTTTTGCGTGCAGTAGAGTTGCGGGGCAAAAGAACATTTTTCAGTGGCGGTTATGAAGCTCAGTCGCTGCTCGGATACAGCCTTAGGAGCCTGGCCAACCCTTCAATGGCAGCAAACACATCCTTTTCGGAGTGAGGCTCCAGAGTGAATATGGGGTTTATCCCCTCTGAGACGAGCCATTCAAAAAGCCCGGTGAAATTGACCGTACCCCTCCCTATGGGGAGATGATCATCGTGTCTACCCAGGTTGTCGTGGAGATGTATCTGCCCGAGCCTGTCGCCTACACTGTTCAACCACTCTTCCATGCTGGTTTTTGAAAAAACCGCCTGATGTCCTGTGTCCATGCAGAAGCCCAGTGAAGCAGAGTCAACTGCCCGGAAAATTTTTTGATGTATGTCCGGTGTTAGCTCGAATACATTTTCCAGCATGACGGGAATACCGCAGGCCGCTGCATGGCCAACGACGTCATCCAGCGAGTCAATAGCATGGCCCAGCCAGGTGTCTTCCGAACCATAATAGTGCCTGTGATCAAATCCTGTATGGCAGACTATGGATTCCGCCTGGAACAGGGACCCAAGGTCAATTGCCTTCTTTATCCTGTCTATTGTAATTTTACGTATTTTTCTGTCTATGGCACCCAATGAAAGATCAGTGAATGGCGCGTGAATAGTGCATCTGAGGCCTTCGTCCCGGATGATCCGGGCGACCCTGTTGAAGCTTGGCCAGGTAAACCTGTCTAGGATTCCTCCATTGAGACCGATTTCCGGGTTGATCCGCTCAGCAATGAGACCGGGGAGGTGTTTTTGAACCAGCAGGTCAAACGGACAGCAGATGAACGCCTTGCGTTTTACGATTTCAGGATTCATTCCTAGAGTTCTTCACAAGATCACAGGCTTCGGAGTAAGTCATGTCGGGATCAAAGCCTGGACAGTCTGACTTGATGGCCTCCCATGCCCCCTGGTCGCCGAGTATGCTGGGGTGGAGCGGCCACTGCCTGCAGTGAAACGGTTTGACTTCATGAATCATGCACAGCCCGTCGTTCCCATAAAATATGCAGTGCCCGTCTTCTATCTTCATTTCAGTCCGGTTCTTTTTTATCACACAGTATTGCTCTATGAATGTCTTTGGCTTCAACTTCAGAAACGCGGCGATGGATTCCTGATCAGCAGGGGAAAGTGATACCGTTCCGGTTCCGTGACAGCAGTGCCCGCAGCATTGGCATGAAAAGGTTTTTTCAGATTCAGTATTCATATTCGATTGGATCCTTGCAGCCGGCCGATGCGAAACCCCGCAGGCGCAACAGGCACGAATCGCATCGTCCGCAGGCCTTGTCCTGGTTTTGATAGCAGGACCAGGTGAGGTGGAGGGGAGCCTTCAGAGCTACACCTTTTCTGACCACCTGTGCCTTGTCACTGTCAATGACAGGGGTGACTATTTCAATTTCTGTCTCAGGTCTGGTGCCGGTTGAAATCAACTTGTTGAACGCATCGAAATAGAGTCTGGTGCAGTCTGGATAGCCTGAGCTGTCCACTTCCGTGGCACCTATATAGACATAAGCGGCACCAAGTACTTCTCCCCATGATACCGCCGCCGCTATCATGTGGGTGTTTCTGAAGGGGACATATGTGACAGGTATTTCCGGGTTGTCCAGGGAACTTTCCGGGACGGGAATGCTGGTATCTGTGAGGGCGGAACCTCCTATGGTCTTCAAATAGGAAAGGTCCACCACAAGCCGCTGCCCGACTCCGTAATGGTCTGCAATGGCCGTGAATGCAGCAAGCTCCTTTTTTTGAGTACGCTGCCCGTAACCCACGTGAAGAAAAGCCGTTCGGCATGACCGTGCAGCTATGGCAGCCGTTACACAGCTGTCAAGACCGCCGCTGACGAGACAGACAGCCAGGGGCCGGTTCTTGCCTGTACCTGATGAGGATGAAGCATTGCAGGGTTCTTGTTGTCTTGGAATGGCAGAAGTCATTGCATGGGGCATCTTCTGTATTGATACTTCCTGGTTGCCAGCTTCGTAATCTGGGTCAGGGGCCGGAGATGTGCCGGACTGAACAAAAAATAGGGAATAAATGCTTTTACATCAAGTTATTTTTACCGGGCTCCCTGTTCCGGATCTGTGGTTTCCGGGCAGCGCCTGTCCTTAAATCCCGTTTAATACTGATTGCCGTGATGTGTTCCAGCTCTCTGGTTGAAAGGCCGGAGTACAGAGAAGTACCCGGCCGTTCAGGCGGCAAGGTATTTTTTGTTTCAGGCTGAACTGATGTGCCGCACAGGACCTTTTATTCGGCCTATGGATCAATTCATGCCTGTTTTCAGCTGGTTGTAACACAGGATGCCTGCGAAAACAGCATCCGAAATCCCTGCCTCCCGAAAGCCTGTGATTGATTTTGCTTCCCTGTTGCCATTGAATTTTAGGCTTCATCCTGTTATATAGCAGCATTGTCTATATTTTTTGGGGGTTAATTGGTAATGGAAAAAGTGGTGAGCGAGTTAACAGAACAACAAACTTTAACAGATGTCTCCGATTCGGAGCATGCATCCGCTGACGCGGAAAACGATATTGCTGAAGAATCCGAAGATTTCGGTGAATTCGAAGACCTTTTTGAAAAGAGTCTTCGTTCTTTTCAGGTAGGCCAGATTTTGGAAGGAAATGTCGTCGGCGTTGACAAGGACTTTGTGATAGTCGACGTTGGTTACAAGTCTGAGGGGCTGATTCCTGTCCAGGAATTCATGGATGAAAACGGCGAAATCACTGTATCGCAGAACGATACGGTGGAAGTACTTCTGGAACGATGGAATCCTGACGAGGGCATGTTGAGCCTGTCAAGGGCAAAAGCCCTGCGCAGACAGGTATGGGAGGATATAATTGAGGCCTTTGAGGCGGAAAATACGGTGGACTGTACCGTAATATCCAAGGTCAAAGGCGGTCTTTCCGTGAGAATAGGAGATGCCAAGGGCGGTGTGTATGCGTTCCTGCCTTTCTCTCAGATAGATCTGCGGCCCGTTCGCGATACGGAAAACATGGTGGGAGAAGTTCTGGAGTGTGCAATACTGAAATGCAACCGCAGGCGTGAAAACGTCGTGGTCTCCAGGCGTGTTCTTCTTGAAAGGGACAGGGCCGAAAAGAGGAGTGAAACCCTAGCCTCCCTGGAGGTAGGGCAGGTAAGAGAAGGAGTCGTCAAGAATATCACGGATTACGGGGTGTTTGTAGACCTTGGCGGTATTGACGGCCTTCTCCATATAACCGACATGTCGTGGGGGCGTATTGAACATCCATCAAAGCTCTTCAAGGTCGGGGATAACGTAAAGGCCAAGGTTTTGACTTATGACAAGGAGACCGAAAAGGTCTCACTGGGCATAAAACAGCTGGCCGAAGACCCGTGGCTCAGAGTGGAAGAAAAATATCCCATGGGAGAGAAGGTGTCCGGCAGGGTGGTAAGTCTCACCGATTACGGGGCCTTCATTGAGCTGGAGGAAGGGGTGGAAGGACTGGTCCATGTGTCCGAGATGTCCTGGATCAAACGGATACGCCATCCTTCCCAGGTCCTCAATGTAGGAGATACTGTAGAGGCTGTGGTGCTCAGCGTGGATCCCGAAGCCAAGAGGATATCCCTGGGGCTTAAACAGGTCGAACCCAATCCATGGGATCTTATACAGGACCGTTATCCCATTGGTACAGTCATAGAAGGCACGGTAAAAAATGTAACCGATTTCGGGCTGTTCATAGGTATCGAGGAGGGAATTGACGGCCTCGTCCATATCTCAGACCTGTCCTGGAGCAAGAGAATAAAGCACCCTGGTGAAGTCTACAAGAAAGGCGAGACAATCCAAGCTGTGGTGCTCAACATAGACAAAGACAAGGAACGTTTCTCCCTCGGTGTGAAACAGCTGCAGCCTGATCCGTGGAATACGGTGCCCGAACGGTATCCTATTGGCGGAGAAGTGACTGGCAGGATTACCAACGTAACCGATTTCGGTGTGTTTGTGGAACTGGAGGAGGGGGTTGAGGGTCTTATCCATGTTTCTGAACTCGGCCCCGGGAAGGTCAAGACTCCGGTAGGAATGTATGAGCTGGGGGATGAGATATCAGCGAAAGTAATACACGTGGCTCCACTCGAGAGGCGTCTAGGCCTATCCATAAAACGTATTTCAGAGGATGAGGAGAGGTCATATTACGATGAGTATGCCTCTGGCAACCAGACAGGGACAACGCTTGGAAGTCTGCTCCAGGAGGAACTGATTCAGCACAGCCGCAATCTTTCCAAATCCAGCCAGGAAGAGGAATAGACCTGATTGAGGGACGGAGACTGACATGGCAGAAGAACAACGCCGGGCATCCAGTTCGTTCCTGATCGTTTTTGCCACCATAGGAGGGCTTGCCGTCCTTTCTGCGGTGGCTTTTTTCATCCTGGTGTTCTGGATATCCAGGGGAATCTCGCCTGTTCCTCCGGTGTCGGGCGGAGGAGAAAAAATTGGAGTGGTCGAGATCAAGGGTGTCATAGCCGATCCTGAAAAAATACTTAAGGATTTGAGGGGCTTTGGTGAAGACCAGGATGTAAGTGCGGTGGTGGTCAGGATTAACAGCCCTGGAGGGGCAGTTGGCGCGTCCCAGGAAATTTTTCAGGAAATCCGGCGGCTTGATTCCAGGAAGCCCGTGGTAGCGTCGTTTGGTTCGGTGGCTGCTTCAGGAGGATATTACGCATCCCTCGGTGCGCGGCGAATAGTGGCCAATCCCGGCACTGTCACCGGGAGCATAGGTGTCATAATGAAGATACCGAACATAGGGCCGCTGCTAGAGAAACTCGGCATAAGAACAACTGTGATCAAGAGCGGCGCCCTCAAGGACCTCGGATCTGTCACTAGGGAGATGACTCCGGAGGAAAGAGATGTGGTCGAGGGGATCATGAATGATATCCAGGGCCAGTTTGTAGCCGATGTGGCGTCAAGCCGGAAGATTTCTGAGGACAAGGTCATACCGGTTGCTGACGGCAGGATTATATCAGGACGCCAAGCCCTTGATTTGGGGCTGGTAGACGAACTTGGAAATTTCAGTACCGCTGTTGAACGTGCCGCATCGCTTGCAGGTGTCCAGGGCAGGCCGGTGCTGGTGTATCCGCGGGAAGACCGGTTTACTATGCTCAGGAAATTCCTAGAGGAGGGCAGCGCAAATGCAATGGTGCGGTTCTTCCGGCAGGTTGCTGCTGCTCCAGGGGACGAGCTGGTATATTGAGGAGCACTTTTGAATATGCTCAAGCGAGATCTGGTTTCAATGGTTCATCAACAGTTCCCGCAACATTTCAAGCAGGATCTGGAGGCGGTGGCTGATGTCATTTTTGATACCATGACAGATGCTTTACGGGAAAAGAGACGCATAGAGATCAGAGGGCTCGGCAGTTTTTCCATACACAGACAGAAGGGCAGGGAATTCGTCAATCCGCGAACAGGGGTCCGGTCCACCTGTCCGCCCAATTTCAGGATTGTTTTCAGGCCCGGGAAGGATCTTGCAAACCTCTAGCCCGAATAGAGGTTCAAAGCTCAAAAAACGTCACATCTCCTTTTCCTCTTCTCAATATTACGGGTTCATTGTTTACCAGTGAAACGACACTGGAGGGTTCTGCCGGTATGATTCCGCAATCCACTGTCACCGAAATCCTTCTGCCGAGGACTTCGGCCATCTCTCTGGGGTCTGATATGACAGGTTCTTTTCCAACCCTGACAGACGTGCTGATAATAGGATTCCCCAGAGCAGCGGCTATGGCCTCGCATACGGGGTGGTCGGGGATCCTGATCCCGGCGGTTCTGCGCCTGGTGAGCATCATCTTTGGTACCTGTCTGGAGCCCTCCAGTATGAAAGTATAGGGTCCGGGCAGAAAGCGGCGTAGGATGCGATAGGCATAATTGCTGATGTGGGCGTACCTGCTGATGTCTCGCAGGCCGGCACAGACAAAACTGAACGGAGTCTGTTTGGGGCGGTCTTTTATTCTATATATCTTTCCTATCGCCTTTTTGTTGAAGATGTCAGCACCGATCCCGTAACAGGTATCTGTGGGATAGACGATTACTTTTCCCCTTTTCAGGGCTTCAACTACTTTCTGAATCTGTCTAGGCCTGGGCCGTTCCGGGTCTATTTCCAGCAGCAATCTGTTCCTCCGCAATATGGATACTGCAAATACATGACCTTATCATCAGGCAGTTTCCGATCGGTCACATCTGGACTTCCTGAATGTACAACAGAAATGGAGTTGAGTGCAATGCCGCTACAGGCACTGGAAAAGGGTATGAGACGACATATTGACATATCATGATATCATGATATAGTAATATATGAATATGTTTCTCGTGTTGCCTTTCGGTCTACAGCCATGCCTGAAAAACCAGAACTGATACCAGATGAAGTCTTGGGAACTGCTTCCAGAGTGCTGAAAGTGCTTGCGCATCCGGTGAGGATCAGGATCGTGGAGCTGCTCATGCAGGGAGAATTCTCGGTAGGTGAACTCGCTGAGAAAATCAGCGCGTCTCCTGCGGCTGTCAGCCAGCATTTGAACCGCATGGCGGCACACGACATCGTGGCGGGAAAGCGAACCGACAGGAAGGTTTATTACCGGGTGGTTAATGTAAACGCCAGCAATCTTATAGATTGTCTGAAGCGCCATGGAGACGGCAGGAGGCGACAGGACCGGAAAAAATGAATGTAAGGAGATATGATGATGTCGGAGAAGAGTAGAAAAATCGGACGGGGAAATACGTCGTCCAAGGGCAGATGGTCACCCTATGTGGTTGGTGCGGGGATAGGTGTACTCAGCTGGATTACTTTCGGCTTGATGGATAAGGCCTTGGGTACCAGTACCACCATGGTGCGCCTGGCAGGTCTTGTGGAATCCGTGTTCGATCTGGAGCACGTCATGAACAATCCATATTTTGCGAAATATATTGTGAGCAAGCCCGGCATCGAGTGGCAGATGATGCTGGTGATCGGACTTGTAATAGGAGCCTTTATTTCTGCTATGCACGGCAATACCAGCCAGGTGGAAAAGGTCCCCGACCTATGGAAATGGCGTTTCGGCCCCAGTGTTTTCGGTAGATATGCCGGTGCTTTCGTCGGGGGAGGGCTGGTGCTTTTCGGCGCGCGTCTGGCCGGGGGGTGTACCTCCGGACACGGAATAAGCGGCGGATTGCAGTTTGCAGTCAGCAGTTGGGTGTTTTTTGCCGCTTTTTTTGTGGCGGGTCTGATTACGGCATTTCTAATCTATGGAAAGGAGGGACGGCATCATGTTTGAACTGTTCAATTTTGCTCCACCGGTGAAGCTGGTCATGGGTCTCTGCACCGGTATTGTTTTTGGTTTTCTGCTTCAAAAGGGTGGACTTACAAGATTCAGGGTTATCGTAGGGCAGTTCCTGTGGGCCGATCATACAGTGCTGAGGACCATGCTGACAGCTGTGGCAGTGGGCTCAGCAGGTGTGTGGGCATTGCATCAAATGTGGGACGTGCCTCTTCACATCAAGTCAGCTCACCTGCTGGCAAATGCAGTCGGAGGTGTAATCTTCGGCATAGGCATGGCGGTCCTGGGATATTGTCCCGGTACCGGCGTGGCTGCCTTGGGGGACGGATCAAGGCATGCGGTTCCGGGGGTTTTGGGCATGCTGGCAGGGGCTGCCGTCTATGCGGAAGTCTATCCGTGGATGAAGAAGACTATTCTTTCCATAGGGAGTTATGGAAAGATCACCATTCCTGAAATCACCAGTCTCTCGGTATGGTGGTTCGTGGCAGGAATGGCGGTGATGTCGGCAACAGTCTGTATCCTCCTGAGAGGCAGGGACGTAATGAAAACCTCCTGAGCTTTAGGCTGTGCCTGTCCCCGTATGTCTGCAGGTCCGATATTGTTGATTATATCGACAAATAATAATAGATGCCCGGACCTGTGTCTTCGGATTTCCTGATCTCCAGCGATAATCCCGTTTTTTGGACAGGCACACATCCACAGCCGTTCCTTTTCGGTCAGGCTTTTCATCCCCATGGATTCCCGGTCTCTCTGTCGCTGCCGGAGGTACGGGTGACATCCTTTTCTAAGCGGTCTGTCCAGTCAGTTTTCTTGTTCCTCCCCCTGTTGTTTTTCCTTCCTGCTTGAGTCTGAATGTACTGTGAGAACCTGTCAGGCTCTGATGTATCATGTGACCTGAGCCAGCAAAACATGATTGAATTATGAACATGGTATGTTATATATGCAGGTTTACTTTATCTGACTGTCTTTGAAAGGGACGGTGGTGGCTGATGAATCGTGAAATCCAGGCCTTCATGGTGTTCCTGATGGCGGAGAAAAATGCTTCCCCGAACACCATCAAGGCATACGGAAGGGATCTTGAAAAATTCTTCAGCTTTATAGGGGCACACAGAGACGCGGCGTCTGTTTCCTCCAGGGATGTTCGGTCATGGCTGGCTTTTCTCCGGAAAAACGGGGCGGGCAGCAGCACCATTTCGAGAAAGAAGGCTTCTGTGGCCAGCTTTTTCAGGTTTCTGCTGGTGCGGGGAATGGTGTCCGGCAATCCTGTTGACCATATAAGATCCCCGAGGAAGGAGAAAACACTGCCGCAGTGCATGTCGGTGGATGAAGCCTTTGCCATGGTGGAAATACGGGCGGCCAGCGGTTTTGTGGAAGTGCGTAACAGGGCGATACTGGAGCTCCTCTATAGCGCCGGGATCAGGGTAGGCGAGCTTACAGGGCTGGATGTCCCGGATGTGAGCATGTCGCCTGAAATGATAAAGGTGAAGGGAAAGGGTGGTAGGGAGAGGATAGTACCCTACGGCAGGAAGGCGGCCGATTCGCTTGGTGCATGGCTGTCTGTGAGGGGCGCCATGTTGGAAAGACGCCGCAGGCCTGAAGAGCAGGCCCTTTTCATCAATAACCGGGCCACTAGGCTCAGCCCGAGAAGTGTACAGAGGATAGTGGCGGCCAGGAGAATGGAAACAGGGATGACATGCCCTGTGACCCCTCATACATTTCGCCATTCCATGGCGACCCACCTGCTGGAATCAGGTGCGGATCTCAGAGGCATTCAGGAAATACTGGGCCATGCAAGCCTGGCTACAACTCAGCAGTACACGCACCTGGATTACAGCCGTCTGGCCGAGGTGTACGACAGGGCTCATCCCAGGGCCCAGGGCCGTAGCAGCACAGATAATGAAGAGGGCGAGGACGGTTGACAGGGAAGGCCGATGACAATGACCAGAGATAATTTTCATGCTACGACGGTGCTGGCGATCAGACACATGGGCGAAGTGGTGTTTGCCGGGGACGGTCAGGTGACACTCAGCAATACGGTGATCAAGCACAGGGCTGTAAAGATAAGAAAACTCCATGACGGAAACGTGCTGACCGGCTTTGCCGGGGCCACGGCCGATGCGTTTACCCTGTTCGAAAAGCTGGAGCACAAGCTTGAAGAATACAAGGGTAATCTGGTCCGTTCCGCTGTAGAGCTTGCCAAGGAATGGCGCACGGATAAGATCCTGAGGAGACTGGAGGCCCTTCTGATCGCGGCGGACAGGGATAAATCCCTGCTGATCTCCGGCTCTGGAGATGTAATAGAGCCGGATGACGGGATCCTGGCCATAGGTTCCGGGGGACCCTATGCGCTTTCCGCAGCCAGGGGGCTTGTGGCACACAGTTCTCTTTCAGCCAGAGAAATAGCAGAAGAATCGCTCAGAATAGCGGCTTCCATCTGCATTTACACAAACGACAATATTGCTGTAGAGACATTGGATACAGACAGAAAATAACAGAGGTTATAGTGCATTTACCAGATGTTAAACAGTTAACCCCCAGAGAAATAGTTGCTGAACTGGATAAATATGTCATAGGTCAGTCACAGGCCAAACGTTCCGTGGCCATCGCTCTCCGCAACCGCTGGAGAAGACAGCAGGTGCCGGAGGCCCTGAGAGACGAGATAGCGCCCAAGAATATCATCATGATCGGACCTACAGGTGTGGGTAAGACAGAGATAGCAAGAAGGCTTGCCAGGCTTGCGAGATCTCCCTTTCTCAAGATAGAGGCCAGCAAGTTTACCGAAGTGGGATATGTGGGCAGGGACGTGGAGTCAATGATAAGAGATCTCACCCATCTGTCTGTGGACATGGTCAAGTCCGAAGAGAGACAGAAGGTAGAGGTGAAGGCGCGGGAACTGGCCGAAGAAAGACTTCTCGACCTCCTTCTGCCCCAGCGAATGGGCGAGCTGGAGGAGGAAAAGAGCACCACCAGGGAAAGATTCAGGCAGATGCTTAGGGAAGGGAAGCTGAACGACAGGTACGTGGAGCTGGAGGTTTCCCAGAGAGGCGGGGGGCCGATGGTGGAGATCTTTGCGGCTGCAGGCATGGAGGAGATGCAGAGTAATCTGCAGGACATGCTCTCCAATGTCTTCCCTTCCAAGCGCAAGCGGCGCAGGGTTACCGTGTCGGAGGCCGGAAAGATACTGGAGCAGGAGGCGGTAGGCAAACTCATCGACATGGACAAGGTCATAGAAAAGGCGGTTGCCAGGCTTGAACAGACCGGAATAATATTTCTGGATGAAATAGACAAGGTAGCTGCAAAGAGTTCCGGATCCGGCGGGCCCGATGTCTCAAGGGAAGGGGTCCAGAGGGATCTGCTACCCATTGTCGAAGGGACATCTGTTCACACGAAATATGGCATAGTGCGCACTGATCACATTCTGTTCATAGCCAGTGGCGCATTTCATGTTTCCAAACCGTCGGATCTGCTGCCTGAACTTCAGGGCAGATTTCCCATCAGGGTGGAACTTAATCCTCTCACAGAGGATGATTTCTCCAGGATACTCACCGAACCTGAGAATGCTCTGGTTACCCAGTACAGGGCGCTTCTGGCCACCGAGGATATAGAACTGGTGTTCGAGGCTGAAGCCATAGAGGAACTGGCCAGGATTTCTTATGAGGTAAACGAAAGAACGGAAAATATTGGCGCAAGGCGTCTCCATACCGTAATGGAGAAGCTGGTGGAGGAGATCTCCTTTGAGGCTCCGGACGTGGCTCCGAAGCAGATAGCCGTGACTGCAGAATATGTTCAGGAGAGACTCAAGGACATAGTAAAGGATGAAGATCTGAGCAGATTTATTCTGTAATCACTCAGGAAAACAGGGCGGTTCGAGAATACATCGGTGTTTTCTCCATTGCAGAGTCAGACCGGTGTGTCATGAATCTTGCGGGATAAAACATGGAGAATATATCCAGGGCGCATGTACTTGCAGAGGCACTTCCGTATATACGGCAGTTTGCAGGGAAGACCATAGTCATAAAGTACGGCGGCCATGCCATGGTGGATGAATTTCTCAAGAAGCAGTTCGTGCTGGACATCATACTGATGAAGTACGTAGGGATCAGGCCGGTAATCGTCCACGGAGGTGGTCCGCAGATCAGCCAGATAATGGAGAGGATGGGGATCCGTTCCACGTTCGTGGAGGGCCAGCGTGTAACCGACGAGGAAACCATGAACGTAGTGGAGATGGTGCTTGTCGGGACCGTGAACAAGGAAATCGTTGGCCTTTTAAACCGCAACGGGGGCAGGGCTGTGGGTCTCTCGGGCAGGGACGGCGATCTCATACGGGCGGAGCGCATGAAGATATATCGGTATTCCGGTGATGAGCGGCCGCCTGAGATCATCGACATAGGCCGGGTGGGGAAGGTGGCGGAGGTGAATGCAGACGTGCTTCTTGCTCTGGAAGATGCCGGGTTCGTGCCGGTGATTGCTCCTGTAGGGGTGGGGCCTGAAGGTGCTGCCTACAACATCAATGCTGATCTCGTGGCAGGTGCTGTAGCAGGAGAGCTCGCAGCTGAAAAGCTGATTCTGCTCACAGATGTCCCAGGGGTCATGAGGGCTGCTTCGGATACAGGTGAAGCTGACGGCAGGGATTCCAAGAGCCAGGTCCAAAAGAAGGCAGAAGAAGGGGACCTGGAACTGATTCATTCCATGACAGCCGGAGATGTCAGGGCGGCCATAGATGCTGGAACGGCCTTCGGAGGGATGATTCCCAAGCTCAAGGCCTGCCTCAAGGCTCTCAACAGTGGGACTGTCAAGGCCCACATTATAGACGGCAGGCGAGAGCATGCCATACTGCTTGAACTCTTTACAGACTCGGGAGTAGGCACTGAAATAATAACGGACTGATAAACATGCCTGGAAAGAATACAGGAGACTCCGGATTATCTGCTGTAGCCAACACCTACAACAGGTTCCCGGTGACGCTGGTAAAGGGAAAAGGCTGCACGGTATGGGATGATGCCGGCCGGGAATATGTGGATTTTGCTGCAGGAATAGCGGTCTGCAGCCTGGGCCACTGCCATCCTGAGGTCACCAGGGCGGTTGCAGACCAGGTCGGCAGGCTGGTGCATGTCTCCAATCTGTACTGGACTCTGCCGCAGCAGAGGGTGGCCGGGCTGCTCACAGAGAATTCCTTTGGCGACAGAGTGTTTTTCTGTAATTCAGGGGCCGAGGCTGTAGAGGCGGCCATCAAGCTGGCCCGCCGTTACGGCCACGATACCCGCGGTCCTGAATGTCATGAGGTCATATGCCTGGAAGGATCTTTTCACGGACGTACCCTGGCAGCTGTTGCTGCCACAGGGCAGCCGGTCTATCAGAAGGGATTCGAACCCATGCCGGATGGGTTTGTCCACTGTCCGTTCAACGACATACAGGCCCTTGAGGCTGCTGCGGGCCGGGAAACAGCTGCAATTCTCCTTGAACCCATACAGGGCGAAGGAGGTGTGAGGCTGGTGGATGACGATTTCCTGCGTGCTGCCAGGAACATCTGCGACCGCCTTGGCGCCCTGCTCATATTTGACGAGGTTCAGGTGGGTATTGGGCGAGCGGGTACACTGTTCGCCTATGAGCAGACTCCTGTGATACCGGATGTGATCTGTCTGGCAAAGGCCCTGGGCAACGGCTTTCCCATAGGGGCAATGATGGCGGGGGACGAAGTGATGGCCCATCTGCCGCCTGGAAGCCACGCATCCACCTTCGGGGGTAATCCGGTAGCCTGTGCTGCGGCAGAAGTGGTTATAAACACGATGATATCAGATGGATTTCTGGAAGGTGTTGTGAAAACCGGAAGTTACCTGAGAGAACGCCTGGGGTACCTGGCTTCCGAATACCCTGACAGGATTCTTGAAGTCCGTGGCAAGGGTCTCATCCAGGCCCTGGTATTTAGGGAAGAAGAGCCGAATCTTGCCGGCAGGCTCCTTGAAGCCGGGTTTCTCGTGATATTCAGCCATGGAAAGGTGCTGCGAATGGTCCCCCCTCTCATAGTGACCGAGGCAGAGATAGATGCACTGGCTGCAGCCCTTAGAGATGTACTGAAGGGTCAGTCTGCAGCGTCACAGGCATGATCGACATCTATATATGGATTGATAAATGAAGCATATAACAGACAACTCGGGAGCAAAAGAACATAACGCCAGACATCTTCTTACAGTTGCGAGTCTCAGTCCTGGAGAGATCAGGAATCTCATCCGAAGGGCCGTCAAGCTGAAGAAGCATTACAGATCAGGCTTTCCCTACAGGCCGGCCATAGGAAAGATTCTCGGCCTGCTGTTCGAAAAACCGTCCACAAGGACCAGGATATCTTTCGAGTCAGCAATGTTTCAGCTCGGAGGTCAGGTATCGTTCATGTCGTCCAGAGATCTCCAGCTCAGACGGGGTGAGCCTCTCGAGGATACGGCCAGGGTGCTTTCTAGGTATCTCGACTGTCTTGTGGTCCGTACATTCGGCCAGGAAGTGGTGGAAACACTTGCTGAGTGGTCAGACATTCCAGTGATAAACGGTCTTACGAATCAGCACCACCCATGTCAAATACTGTCGGATGTCATGACGGTTATGGAACACAAGGGGCAGGACCTGGGCAGCCTCAAGATAGCCTGGGTAGGAGACGGCAACAATGTGGCACATTCATGGATAGAGGCGGCAGGGAAGCTGGGTTTCAACCTTTCTCTGGCGTGTCCGGAGGGGTATGAGCCCGATCCCGATATACTGGCCCGGGCCCGGGAAGAGGCGGGGGGCAAGATCACCGTTGTGCGCTCTCCAGAGGAGGCATTGAAAGATACGGATGCTGTGAACGTGGACGTCTGGGCCAGCATGGGGCAGGAGGAAGAGGCTGGCAGGCGCATGGAGATATTTGCCCCGTATCAGTTAAACCGGGAGATGCTTGGTCACGCCGGTGCTGAGGCCATTGTGCTGCACTGTCTGCCTGCCCACCGTGGGGAAGAGATTACAGAAGACGTTCTGGAAGGTCCCCGTTCAGTGGTATGGGACCAGGCGGAAAATAAGATGCATATACACAGGGCCGTGCTTGAATGGGCCATGAGACTTGACGGTGTATCAGCGGAAGAGCGGAGGCAGGATGAACAGTGAGAAACAATCGGGCAGGGGACCGGCTGACGTAAACAAGATAGTGCTTGCCTATTCAGGTGGTCTTGACACCTCTGTAATCCTGAAATGGCTCCAGGAGATATACGGCTGTCCGGTGGTGGCCTATGCTGCCGATGTGGGCCAGGAGGAGGACTGGGATGCGGTCAGGCAGAAAGCGGCGGATACAGGCGCTTCCGAGGTGATCGTCAGCGATCTCAGAGAAGAGTTCGTTCGGGATTTCGTGTTTCCCATGTTCAGGGCGAACGCCATCTATGAAGGGACCTATCTCCTTGGAACATCCATTGCCAGGCCCCTGATTGCCAGGGAACAGGTCAGAATTGCACAGGAGACCGGAGCAGATGCAGTCAGCCATGGTGCAACGGGCAAGGGAAACGACCAGGTGCGTTTCGAGCTTTCCTACATGGCCCTGGACCCGGCTCTCAGGATTATCGCCCCGTGGAGGCATTGGGATCTTGATTCCAGGCAGAAACTGATAGATTTTGCCAGGACCCACGGCATCCCAGTGCCTGTGACCAAGTCAAAGCCCTACAGCATGGATGCCAATCTTCTTCATATAAGTTATGAAGGAGGGATTCTCGAAGACCCCTGGGCAGAACCGCCTGAAGACATGTTCCAGTGGACCGTAAGCCCGGAAAAGGCGCCTGACAGGCCGACCTATCTGGATATAGATTTTGAACAGGGAGATCCAGTTGCCTTGGATGGAGAGCCTCTTTCGCCTGTCGGAATGCTGGAAAGGCTCAACAGGGCGGGCGCCGAAAACGGGGTGGGCCGGGAGGACATAGTGGAGAACAGGTTCGTGGGCATGAAGTCTCGGGGAGTTTATGAAACTCCGGGCGGCACCATTCTCCGCAGAGCACACATGGCCCTGGAGTCCATCACCCTGGACAGGGAGGTCGTCCATTTAAGGGACAGCCTTGTGCCTAGATACTCAGAACTTATATATAACGGCTTCTGGTTCGCGCCAGAGCGTGAGCTGATGCAGAAATTGATGGATGAATCCCAGACGGCGGTAAACGGAACGGTCAGGGTGAAAATATATAAGGGCACATGTCAGGTGGTCGGTAGGAAGGCGGACCGGTCTCTGTACAGACCTGAATTCGCCACATTTGAGGAAGACGAAGTATACAGTCAGGAAGATGCGGAGGGATTTATAAGGCTTCAGGGCCTCAGACTCCGTATCAGGTCCATGGTTCAGGGTATGTGAGGAGGCCGTCTCATGTCTGTATATGCTGACAGGCGCGACAATGTCCGGGTGCCTTTCACGACTGGCGCTTGTATAAGGGCGGAGGGGCAGGTCATCCCAATCATTACGGAAAAGACGAAGGATCTCAGTCTCAGAGGGCTTTACTGCTTCACTGATATCAAATATCCGGATGGGACGCCGTGTGATATAGAACTGCATCTCACGGGCACCACTTCCCGGCTTGTTCTTAACATCAGGGGCAGGGTGGTGCGATCAGACATCCGGGGCATGGCCATGAAATTTGATGAGATGGATGCGGATTCGTTTTTTCATCTCAAAAACGTACTCTATTACAATACCGGGGATCCTGAGCTGATCGACAGGGAGCTCGGGTCAGGCTGATTTTTTCAGGGAACAGTGGCAACCGATATTTATATGCTTACTGTATAGCAGGGGATAGTCCCCTTGCATACATGATCCTGGAATGAATTGGGATGATGGTCTGAATAAAACCTTATTACCTGCAGGAATCAAAAACATCATGAAAATGTATTACAGAAGCGGCCAGATCTCGCCAATCACCATAATCGGCCTTATTCTCCTGGCCATTGGGGCTTTTTTTGTGGCCCTGCCTGTTTTTTTAGGTGCGCTGGTGGTCTTCGGATGTATGGCTGCGTATCTTGCATGGCGCGTCAATAAAACAATGGATCGGATGAACCAGGAGTACAGGAGGCAGTTTGACAGGGTTCCCCCGCCAGATCCCGGTTTTTTTGTAATTGACGTGGTTCCGGAGGACAAAAAGGAAGAGAAATAAGCTGAGCTGAAGGCAGATCGTGCAATGAGAGAGCATTTTGATCCTGTGGTCAGGATCCAGGATGTAGTTCTTCCCCCTCCGTCTCTTGGTGATAACCGCAGCCATGAACTCCGCCTCAGGAGCGCTCTAACGGACATCCTCGGGCAACGGCCGTCCATGCCTCTCAGGATTTGTGCCCGACTCTCCGATGTGCTGCCCCAGGCAGGGTACAGAGTGAGGACCGTACTCTGCGACGGCCCGTGCGGCTGGGAGGTAGCCCATGTGTCCGGCGGCAGTGCAACAGAAAAGATATTAGGACTGGCGGTGGACCTCGGCAGTACGTCAGTGGTTTTCTACCTGGTTGATCTGTCAACAGGTGAGATGGTTTCATCTTTTTCCAGGCCGAATCCACAGAGGGCCCATGGCGAAGACATACTGGACAGGATCATGTTTGCAGGCAGGGGAGACGGCCTGCGCATCCTGCAGTCTGAGATCGTAGATCTTTTCAACACATCCATAGGAGAGCTTTCAGAAGAAAATGGGATGGATCGAGGCTGGATCAGGTATGTGTCAGTGGCCGGCAATACCACCATGTGCCACTTCCTGCTTGGTCTGGATGCATCGCATATCTGCCGGGAGCCGTATCTGCCTGTGGCCAACCGGTTCGATCTCATCAGGCCCGGGGAGATAGGGATAGATGTCCATTCAGGGGCCTGGCTGTATTGTTTTCCAAATGTCGGCAGTTATTTCGGTGGGGACCTGCTGGCGGGTATTCTTGTCTCGGGAATGCACCTCCGGGAAGAGATCTCCATGCTGGTGGATGTCGGTACCAATGCAGAGGTGGTGCTGGGCAACCGGGACTGGCTGGTCGCCTGCGCAGGGGCTGCAGGGCCTGCTCTCGAGGGAGGCATCCTGTCGTGCGGCATGATGGCCCAGCCCGGGGCCATAGAAAGGATTGAAATCGACCGGGACAGCCTGGAGGTTCGGTACAGTACCATAGACGGCGGGCCTCCTGCAGGGCTCTGCGGTTCGGGCATCATAGATCTGCTGGCTGCAATGTTTGTGGCAGGTCTGGTGGATCCAACGGGCAAGCTGGTGGTAGACAGAGACAGAAAAAGGATGAGGGAGACCGCCGGGCAGTGGATGTATATCGTAGCATCTGAAGAGGAGACGGCTCACGGGAAGCCTATATATATCAGCCAGGGGGATATCAAAAACCTGGTGAGATCAAAGGGCGCCATGTACACCATACTTAATGTGGTGATCCAGAGCGTGGGAATAGGATTCCAGGACATAGATACGTTCTATGTGGCGGGCGCATTCGGCAACTTTATCGATCCGGAGAAGGCCGTCACCATCGGCATGCTCCCCGATGTTCCCATGGAGCGGTTCAGCGGGCTTGGCAACGCGGCTGGAGACGGGGCGGTAGAAGCCCTGAGAAGGCGCCGGGCCAGGGAAGAGGTGGAAGAGATCTGTGACAAGATAACCTATCTGGAGATGAATGTCAGGGGAGATTTCATGAATCAGCTTACTGGCGCCCTGTTCCTGCCGCATACAGATCTGTCCAGGTTTCCCTCTCTTGCATCCGGAGTCTTGAACCAGGATCATGCAGCCCGCTAGTCTGCTGAAGATGCATGGTGGAGGGGGCAGACGTACTCCGGTATTTCAGGCCCCGTTCTGCTCCTCCATTTTTTCGATGGCCATCTCCCGCATCCTGAACTTCTGCAGTTTGCCGGTTACTGTCATGGGGAATTCGTCCACGAACCAGATGTGTTTTGGTATTTTAAAGTGTGCAATACGCCCTCTGCAGTATCCCCGGATCTCTTCTGCAGTGGCCTTCTCCCCTTCGCGAAGTTTTATCCAGGCCATGACTTCTTCCCCGTAATATTCGTCGGGGATTCCGAACACGGCGCATTCTGCCACCTTGGGGTGGGTGAAGATGAAGTCCTCTATCTCTCTGGGATAGATGTTTTCTCCTCCCCGTATGATCATTTCCTTAAGTCTTCCTGTGATCCTGACATATCCGTTTTCGTCCATCGAGCCGAGGTCGCCCGAGAACAGCCAGCCGTTTTCATCCACTGCTTTTGAAGTGGCTTCGGGGTCATTGTAATACCCTTTCATTATGTGGTATCCCCTGAAGCATATCTCCCCTGTTTCTCCCAGGGGAAGCGTCCGGCCGGAAACAGTGTCTACAATCTTCACCTCCTGGTGGGGAAGATTTCTGCCCACGGTATTGATCCGCCTGTCCAGGCTGTCGTCTGGTTCAGTCAGATGGGTCAGCGGGGATGCTTCAGTTTCTCCGTAACCGATGAGGATCTCCCTGCAGTGCATTTTTTCCATGACCTGCTTCGTGAGTTCAGGCGGACATGGAGCCCCTGCCATGATGCCGGTCCTGAGGGTGGTCAGATCGAACCGGCTGAAACCGGGAAGCTCAAGTTCTGCGATAAACATTGTGGGGACTCCATGGATCGCGGTGCAACCTTCCTGTTCCACGGCCTCCAATACCTGGAGGGGATCGAAATGTTCGCAGGCTATGACCATGCATGCCCCCGTGGAGAGGCACAGCAGGTTTGCGAGCACCATGCCGAAGCAGTGATAGAACGGCACTGGTATGCAGAGGCGGTCCTCTTCGGTGAAATGCATGGCACGTGCAGAGAAGCAGGCATTGTTGAGGAGATTGTGATGGGTGAGGAGGACTGCCTTTGGAAAACCGGTTGTGCCCGATGTATATTGGATATTGACGGGATCATCCATGTCCAGGGAGGCGCAGATCTTATAGAGAGCATCCAAGGAGACCCGGTCTGCAGCCTCCATGAGATCCTGCCAGACACCGAAGCCCGGATACGGCCTGGAGGTCTGGGCCGGGGCTGCCGGGTTGTAAACTGCAATGCGTTTCAGGAAAGGAAATTCTCTGCTGGAGAGAGCCTCCCACGGCTTGTCACGCACTTCGGGCACCAGTTCTGTCACCATTTCCAGGTAGTTGTTGGTCCTGAAGGTCGGGATGAGGAATAGTCCCTGGACTTCAGACCGCTTCAGGGCATAGGCCAGTTCCAATAGCCGGTAGGCGGGATTGAT
Organism: Thermodesulfobacteriaceae bacterium; assembly: GCA_012961845.1. Classification (GTDB taxonomy): domain Bacteria; phylum Desulfobacterota; class Dissulfuribacteria; order Dissulfuribacterales; family UBA3076; genus DTYO01. The sequence goes on along the minus strand of DTYO01000237.1, from coordinate 3,307 downwards.
GTTGACCAGTATGGCCCCCATGTATGCGGTAGCCATCTGCAGCAGCAGCCATTCCAGGTTGTTGGTTGACCATATACCTATGCGGTCACCCTTTTTGAAACCCATGCCCAGGAGACCTCGTGCAGTGAATCTCACCGCCTGGGCCAGTTCGGAATATGAAAGCCGCCTGTTTGCCTGGGGTATGGAGACTACTGCATCCCGGTCCGGATGACTTTCCACGATCCGATCGAAATACTCAGGTATGGTCGCTCCAAGGAGCGGCTCGGTTCCGCCTCTGTGGTAGTAGCTCTTAACAGGTTTTGTCTTCATGTCAGGTGCTCCTGTCCTGAACCTCTTCCCAGTATGCATCTATTCCCGCCTGTATTTCAGCGAGTATTTTTTCATTCCTCTCCGGCCTGAACAGGTGGTCGAACCGGCCCTGGAGCCTGAGATATTCTTCTACGGCGGGACGTCGTCCCGGCATCCTGGTATGGACCACCTTCCCGTCCATATATTCCTTGAGGGGCCAGATCCCGGTTTTGACGGCAAGCCTGCCTATCTCCACGGTAAGGCTGGGATCATAGTTCCAGCCTGTAGGGCATGGAGAAAGCGCAATTATCAGCCTTGGCCCTCTGAGCCCCTTTGCCTTTTTTATCTTCCTGGCCAGGTCCAGAGGATCTGCTCCGGTCACTGTGGCGATATAGGCCGGTCTGTGTGCGGCCCATATGGAAAAGAGGTCTTTCTTGTAGCCCTGGAATCCACTGACTCCTCTGCTGGTGGCTGTCCTGGCGGCATGAGGAGTGGCCTGGGAATACTGCTGGCCGGTATTGCCATAGCCCTCGTTGTCATAACAGACATAAATGAAGTCGAGGTTTCTGCCGATGGCGCAGGAAGTGGCTGAAAGCCCCATGCCGTAGGCTGAGCCGTCTCCGGTCAGAACTACCACCTGCAGGTCTTCATCGGGCTGGATCCTTTCTTTTTCAAGCAGTACGTCTAGGGCGTCTCGTATGCCCTGTGCCCCGGCAGGGGCGCATGCCATGGCGGTATAGAGCCATGATCCGCGAAAGGGTGTGAACGGATAGACGGAAAGAAGCGTCATGCATCCGGCTGCATTTACGAAGACCGTATTGCTGCCCAGGATGTCATAGATTTCATGGATGGCCTCGAGCCCGCCGCAGCCTGCGCACATGGGTGTGCCCGTTCCCATGAGGTGCGTGGAAGGAAGTTCCGGATGCCGTCTTGTCATTTTCCTTCTCCAAGAGTATGCCTTTCGGCTCTGGCCACGGCCTGGAGGCTCTTTATCTGCCTTAGTTCCCGTTCCGTATAGAGGAGCCTCGGCTCGAGCCTCCTGCCCTGTTCCGCAGCCTGTATCACAACGTCCATGATCTCGAACATTTCTTCCAGGCTGATGTCGCGTCCTCCCAGGCCTCCTATGAAGCTTGCTGCAACCGGAGGCATGTCCGGTTCTCCGTACAGGACTGAGGTGAGTTCCGTATGGAGTATTCCCCCCCTGCCCATGGAGAGGTTCTGGTCTATCACGGCAAGTCCCTTTTTCCCAGCACATGCCCTTCGAAGGGCTTCGACAGGAAAGGGCCTGAACAGCCTGGGTCTGAGAAGGCCTGCAGCCTTTCCCGCATCGCGCAGGCGGTCTACCGCTTCTATTGCTTTGGTGGCAAACGAGCCAAGCATGACAAACAGGTATTCAGCATCAGCGCATCTATATTCCTCTACAACATGGTATGCCCTGCCTGTCTCTCTGGCAAATTCCCTTGAAATCTCGTCATAGACAGCGATGCCGTTGGTGGCGGCTAAGTGGGTTTCATACCGGAAATAGGAATAGGTGCTGCCTCCAAGCACTGCCACAGCCTGGCTTTCCGGCATGGAGGCCCGGAAATAGATTTCTCCCGGATCGAATTCCGGCAGAAAGCGTCGGATCTGTTCGGGTTCCGGCACTGCCACGGGTTCTCTTGTGAATGAAAGGTAGAAACCGTCAAGATTCACGATGACCGGAAGCCTGATACGCATGTCTTCCGAGAGCCTGTATGCCATGATTACCGAGTCCAGCACTTCCTGGCATGTGGAGCAGTGGAGCTGGAGAAAGCCGGTATCCCGTGCGGCCATCACATCGTTGTGGTCAGGTTCAAGGGTTATGGGGGCGGACAGACCTCTGGAGACATTGACCAATACGAAGGGCACCCGCCAGCCTGCAACGGAGTAGATCATCTCCATTGCATAGAGCAGCCCCTGGCTGGATGTGGCGGTGAACACCCTCACGCCGGTTGCTGCACCCGCACCTGCGGCAGTGACCATGGAGTGCTCCGATTCAAGCTGTACGAATCGTCCTTGCATCTCACCGGCCTCGATCCATGCGGCCAGAGTTTCTATGATCTCAGTCTGGGGCGTGATGGGAAAGGCCGGAATGTATTCTACGCCGCTGAGACGTGCTCCCCAGGCCGCAGCCCTGTTTCCGGTAAGCAGCTTGTGCATCCTATCTGTCACCTCCCTTTTCCCTGGGCAGGGTCTCTTTTTCGGATGTTATCTCTATTGCGTGGGAAGGACAGGCCGCAGCGCAGATCATGCAGCCCTTGCAGTGCTTGTAGTCTATTGCCGGCCGGTCCTGTTCGTCGGCATCGATTGCGCTGTCCGGACACAGGGTTCCGCAGATCCACCAGCAGCGCCTGCAGCGACTGTAATCGATCTCAGGACGCATAGTGCGCCACAGGCCTGTAGGCATTTTCTCGCTTGTGGCCGCAGCCCTTATGACGGGCGCAGCAACCAGGGCGTCTTCAAAGGGTATATCGATCCAGTCGGGCCTGCGGTATTTCTCTGCACTGATTTTTCTGCCTTCGGTCACCCATCCCTGATATGGCTCCATGTATTCATATGCGGAGACGGCATTGTCCTGGTTATATTCTATGATGTCTTCGGGATGATCCGTGAGTTCCTGCCTGACTGCTGATCTGAGGGCCAGAACGGATATCTCGCCGGTCAGACGCGCCGCTGCTCCGGCGCAGATGGCCCCGGCAAACGGTGCCCCGCCGCCTCTTCCCTCAAACATGTCCGGAGGCAGGATAAGGAGGCGGCAAACCCTCCTGCCAAGTCTCTGCCTCCACGTTTCCTGATCTTCTCTGCTGTAGATCAGGAGGACGGTGGATTCTGTCAATCCTTCCAGGACTCCGGCCGCAGGTATGGGAACAAGGGTGTCGTCAGCAACTGTGACCAGGTCGGGATGGCGCACTATTCCGCGCTCATTGACAGAAGACCGGCCCGCCCGGACATAGGCGAAGATAGGGGCACCGCGTCTCTCTGCTCCGTACCTCGGGGCATC
>DTYO01000236.1 GCA_012961845.1 Thermodesulfobacteriaceae bacterium | reverse complement strand
TCATCAGTCTTTAAAACCGGATAATTCGGTTCGCGGGTTTGCCGAAGATATAAAGCGGAGGGAGCACAGACGTACTTTGGTATTTCAAGCCTCTGACAATGCATCAGATTTGGTGAAATCGAGAGCCTTTGCGGATTCAAATGTCGAACACTTTCTGGTTGAATTCGTTGCACCTTTTTGGTGCACTTCTTAAGTCACTATATTTTATGTAATCCGCTGTAATTCAGGTCAATTAGAATTTGTTTGGCTTTTGAAGCGAATAATCCGGATTAAAACCGATTCTTGCTTACCTAAGGGGCATCTACAGGGCGGCCGCATGCTACAGATCGGGCAGTTGTCCCTCCAGACCGGCCTCAAGTTCGATATTATAGGCTGCGGCCAGGAGTTTCTCCTCCTGGAAATGTCCGGACATGAGCTGGAGACCAATGGGCAGTCCGTCAGAACTCATGCCCACAGGCACGGACATGCCGGGGAGTCCGGCAAGGTTCACAGGTATGGTGAATATGTCCGACAGGTACAGCTGCAACGGATCATTGCTCTTTTCACCAAGCCTGAAGGCAGGTGAAGGAGCAGTCGGCGCCGCAATCACATCACACTTCCTGAATGCATCCCTGAAATCCTCAGTGATGAGAGTCCTGACCTGGGAAGCCTTTTTATAGTAGGCGTCGTAGTAGCCTGAAGACAGCGAATAGGTTCCAAGCATGATTCTCGTCTTGACTTCAGGCCCGAATCCCATGGACCTGGTTTTTTTATACATCTCAAGGAGATTGTTGTATTCAGGTGCCCGGAGACCGTATTTAACTCCGTCATAGCGGGACAGGTTTGAAGAGGCCTCGGCCGGAGCGACAATATAGTATGCCGCAACGGCGTATTCGGTGTGAGGCAGACTTATCTCCACCACCTCCGCTCCCTGCGATTCCAGAATTGAAACGCCCCTTCGGACAGCATCCTCCACTTCCGGGTCCAGGCCGGAGATGAAATATTCTCTGGGCAGGCCCACAACCATTCCGTTGAGCCCGGGCCTGAGTGCCCCGGTATAGTCCGGCACTTCGCGTGGAGCCGATGTGGAATCCGCTGGATCGTAACCGGATATGGCCTGCAGCAGGATTGCACAGTCCGTGACATTGCGTGCCAGGGGACCCACCTGGTCCAGGGAAGAAGCAAAGGCCACCAGTCCATACCGGGAGACCCTCCCGTATGTTGGCTTCATGCCGACCACACCGCAATGTGATCCGGGCTGGCGGATAGATCCTCCGGTATCCGAACCTATGGAGCCTGCGCACAGTCTGGCCGCCACGGCAGCAGCCGACCCCCCGCTGGAACCTCCGGGAATATATTCTAGGTTCCAGGGATTACGTGTGGGGTGGAAAGCCGAATTCTCTGTGGAAGACCCCATGGCAAACTCGTCCATGTTCACCTTTCCAAGCATCACCGCACCCTGAGTCTCGAGTCTCGAGACTACGGTCGCGCTGTACGGGGGTACGAAATTCTCCAGCATCCGAGAGGCGCACGTGGTCCTGATGCCCCTGGTACACAGAACATCCTTGACTGCAACGGGAATACCCGTGAGAGGATGTATATCCTCACCCCGGCCGATACGCCTGTCGGCCGCCTCAGCCATGTCGAGGGCATGGTCAGGTGTGACCGTGATATAGGCCCCGACCCTGCCGTCCACTTCATTGATTCTGTCCAGATACTGCCTGGTCAGTTCAACAGAGGATATTTCCCTCCTGGACAGAAGTTCCCGGAGTTGGTGAATACTGAAATCTATCATGTTCGACATGTTGAGCGTTTCCAGATCAGATTATGCGGGGCACTACAAACGCCTGATTTTCTTTTTCAGGCGCATTTGCAAGCGCTTCCTCGTTTGGCAGAGACGGCTTTACTTCATCATCTCTGAATGCATTGGTGAGTTCAAGAGAATGGGTCATGGGTTCCACACCCGAAGTATCCAGCTCCTCCAGTTTTTCCATATATTCAAGGACTTCATTCAGCCTTCCCGTAATATCCTCGATTTCCTGGCGTTCAAAACTGAGTCGAGCCAGCCCTGCCACGTGTTCTGTTTCGGACCGGGTTATTTTCACGAGTGTCCTCCTTTTGTCTCACGTACCAGATACACGACACTACCATAAGGGGAGCTGAAACCCAAGGCAAAATCGCCTGACCCCGCCATGCCCGGCATTCGCCCCGGATCATTCGGGTTCATACCCTGACTATCTTGGACGCCAGCTGCATGGAAGTTATGATATCCAGCATGTTTGTGGTTTCTCCCGCCGCCTTTCTGGCCGTGAGACCGAAAAACTCCAGACATGTTCCGCAGACAAGTACGTCCACACCCTGCGCCTCAATCTTCTTTATTTCCTCCAAGCATTCAGAGTTTTCGACGGCCAGTTTGACGCCGCTGTTCACAAGAACCACGCGCCACAGGTCTTCCCCCATTTCAGGGAGTGTTACCAGAAAATTCTTTATCAGGCTCCGACCAAGCCGTTCATCTCCATGTCCGACCATGTCCGACGGTATGAATACCAGTATTTTCTGGACACCCGGACATTCATCCCAGGAGGATGCCGGTTCAACAGTACAGGCCCCGGGATTTCCTGTGACCACAAACACCCCTTCAGACTCCTGGACACTCTCTACCATCCAGCCCCGGCTGCGCAGAAAACGACTCACATTTACCCTGGCTGCCTGGTTGTCCACCCTGATCTCCACAGGATCCTGCGGATACGTCTCTATAAGCTCCCTTACGGCCAGAACGGGACCAGGACATGCGATCCCGCAACAGTCTTTTTTACGCATCAGTTTTTCCTTTCCAATCCTTGGAATTTTTAAAATAATTACATGAAATTATGCAGTTAAGGCCATATTTCTTATTCGCCAAAAGGTGCTTTCAAAACTGCCGGAAATGTT
>DTYO01000235.1 GCA_012961845.1 Thermodesulfobacteriaceae bacterium | reverse complement strand
GCTCTCCTTTTTTCTTTTTCTTCATAAAACACCCTTCCGGTCCCGGCCGGTATCAGACGTCCCATGATGACATTTTCCTTCAGCCCTCTAAGGTTATCTATCTTTCCTGCAATAGATGCATTGGTGAGAACTTTGGTCGTCTCCTGAAACGATGCCGCTGAAATAAAACTGTCGGTGGTAAGGGAGGCCCTGGTTATCCCCAGAAGCATCGGTTCCGCTGAAGCCGGCTCTCCCCCCTCGACGAGAATGCGCTCATTTTCTTCTTCAAAGCGGCTGCGCTCCACCTGTTCTCCAAGCATGAAGGTGGTGTCCCCCACAGCGGTTATTTTCACCCTACGGAGCATCTGCCTAACAATTACCTCTATATGCTTGTCGTTGATCTTGACTCCCTGAAGCCTGTACACCTCCTGGATTTCATCCACAAGATAACGGGCCAGATTTTTGATACCCTTGACACGAAGAAAATCGTGCGGATCAATTACACCGTCTATCAGCTGCTCGCCAGCCCTGATGTAATCTCCTTCATGCACATTGATATGTTTGCCCCTAGGTACGAGATATTCCTTGGGCTCCCCGTATTCGGGCGTCACTATGATGCGCCTTTTGCTCTTTATATCCTTTCCGAATGAAACGATCCCGTCAATTTCTGTTATGATGGCGCATTCCTTGGGCTTCCTGACTTCAAAGAGTTCGGCTATCCTGGGAAGACCGCCTGTAATATCCTTGGTCTTGGTGGTCTCACGCGGGATCTTGGAAAGAGGCACGCCGGCCTCCACCATGTCGCCTTCCTCCACTGTAATAATGGCCCCGACAGGCAGCTGATACCGGGCAACTCCTTTACCACTGGGAAGCTTGGCAGTACGTCCGTTTTGATCCTTGATGGAAATCCTAGGGCGGTATTCAGCCACCTTGTACTGGGTGACGACCCGGCTGGACTTCCCTGTAACCGGATCCACCTTTTCCTGCATGGTTTCACCTTCTTTTATGTCACCGAACTTCACTTTTCCAGCCACTTCTGTGAGTATCGGGACGGTGAAAGGATCCCATTCGGCCAGCTTCTGCCCAGGCTGAACTTTCTCTCCATCCTGAACATGCAGTTCGGCACCGTAAATTATCGGATAGCGTTCTATTTCACGGCCATCAGGGGCCTGAATTACAATCTCACCGTTCCGGTTCAGCACCACATTTCGGCCCGCCGGATTCCGTACATAGTTTACTCTTTCGAAAACTACCGTTCCAGTTCCCCGGCAGTTTATCTCGGCCTGCTCAACCTTGCCGCTGGCTGTCCCGCCAATATGAAAAGTACGCATGGTAAGCTGGGTACCGGGTTCTCCAATGGATTCTGCTGCGATAATTCCCACCGCCTCACCCATGGCGACCATGGTTCCCCTGGCAAGATCCCGCCCATAACACCTGGCACACACTCCGAATGAACTCCTGCAGGTCAGAACGGAACGTATCTCTACTTTGGAGATTCCGGCCTCCTCAATCCTGCTGACGCCTTCCTCGTCTATCTCCTGTCCGGAATAGACCAGCACTTCGCCTGTCACAGGATCTACTATGTCCATCAGTGCAACCCTGCCCAGGATGCGCTCACCAATACGCTGTATGATTTCCCCGCCTTCCATAAGGTGTTCGATCTCTATACCGTCAATAGTACCACAGTCATCCTGTGTAATGGTTGCATCCTGGGCCACGTCCACGAGCCTGCGGGTCAGATACCCTGAGTTGGCTGTCTTGAGTGCGGTATCAGCCAGGCCCTTACGGGCGCCATGGGTAGAAATGAAATATTCCAGCACACTGAGTCCTTCACGGAAATTTGCCTGTATCGGCGTCTCGATAATCTCACCGGATGGTTTGGCCATGAGACCACGCATACCTGCCAGCTGCCGGATCTGGTCCTTGCTTCCCCTGGCGCCAGAGTCGGCCATGACAAAAATGGGATTAAAACTGGGAGTGGTCTCCACTTTCCCGTCTTCTGTGCGGTAGTACTCCACAGAAATCTCATCCATCATTTCTTTGGCGACTGAGTCGGTTGCCCTGGTCCAGATGTCTATTATCTTATTATACTGTTCACCCGGAGTGATAAGACCTTCTGCATACTGATTCTGTACATCGACTACTTCCTCCAGTGCCTTTTCCAGGATTTCTTCCTTTCTGACAGGCACTACCATGTGATTGATACCGATAGAGATTCCCGCCAGGGTGGCAAATCGGTAGCCCATGTCCTTTATCCTGTCTGCAAGGATGACGGTCCGTTTCGAACCTGCCAGTCTGTAACTGGCATCAATGAGCCTGGCCAGGTCCTTCTTCCTCATGGTCTTGTTTATTATGGAGAAAGGCACCTCTTCAGGGAGTATATCGGAGAGAATCACTCTTCCCACCGTGGTGTCCACCAATTCCCCCCTTATCCGGGCCTTTATACGGGCCTGAAGGTGGACAACATCTGCATTGAAGGCAAGGAGAACCTCTTCCTTGGACACAAAAGTGCGCCCCTCTCCTTTGGTTCCCGGCCTTTCTCTGGTCATGAAATAGATACCGAGTACGATGTCCTGGGTGGCAACAATAATGGGTTCACCATGGGCAGGAGAAAGAACATTGTTGGTGGACATCATCAGAACTCTCGCCTCGGTCTGTGCCTCTACCGAGAGGGGCACATGAACGGCCATCTGGTCTCCATCAAAATCCGCATTATAAGCTACACAGACCAGAGGATGG
>DTYO01000234.1 GCA_012961845.1 Thermodesulfobacteriaceae bacterium | reverse complement strand
TTTCGGTTTGGTTTTTAGGTGATCAAAACCTTTACAAGGAGAAGTGCCTTTTTTCTACTTTTCAGAATTCACACAATATATTTTACACTGCCGCCGCCGCAAGCATGAGGTGACTTAATGATGACCGACCGGAGATGCAGCGCGCTAGTGCTGCGAGATTTGCATGAAAATACCAATTGAACCACGGTGAAAACGCGGTTCTGCGATAATAATTTTCAGGAAAATACGATAAAACCGGGCGGTTCCATTCAGTGTCAGATACTCAGTAACAGTCAAGGCGTCAATGCGCCGGGCCCGGTAAATCTGGCATATACCCCTGTTGAAAGTGTTAATACCGCGATCAATAAGGCAATCGTTTTGATCATGTCTTTTCTCCTGGCCCTGATATGACGAAATTGCCCATTCGGAATCCAGTAATGCAGAAACCGGATGCCTTTCTTTTATAATTGACGGCCCCCTGCGACACAAGCTGAAAGACTTGCCAAGCGGATAATCCGGGATAATATAACGATCGCGTTTTCCGGCCCGGCATCCGAACTCGTCTGGAGACCGCAAATTTTGTGATAAGGTGTGGTGACCAAATTTATGACTTTTCAGGAATTGATTACGACCCTCAATAATTACTGGCAGGATCAAGGATGTCTGTTGCTCCAGCCTTATGATGTGGAGGTGGGGGCAGGAACGTTCCATCCGGCCACGTTTCTCAGGTCTCTGGGGAGAGGCCGGTGGAATGTCGCCTACGTCCAGCCTTCGAGACGGCCCACCGACGGCCGCTACGGCAAGAATCCCAACCGGCTTCAGCATTACTACCAGTACCAGGTTATCCTGAAGCCTTCTCCCGACGATGTCCAGGACATATATCTCAGGAGCCTGGCCAGTTTCGGACTTGATCTCACTGAACATGATGTGAGGTTCGTGGAAGACGACTGGGAGTCTCCCACCCTTGGAGCGTGGGGGCTCGGATGGGAAGTCTGGCTGGACGGAATGGAGATTACCCAGTTTACCTATTTTCAGCAGGTGGGAGGGATAGACGTTCGCCCTGTGGCGGTGGAGATCACCTACGGTCTGGAACGTATCGCCATGTATCTGCAAAAGATAGACAATGTTTACGATCTCATGTGGAACAGGGATGTCACGTATGGAACCGTTCATTACAGGGATGAGGTGGAGTTTTCCAGATACAATTTTGAACTGGCTGACATCAAGATCCTGAAGAAACAGTTTTCATTTCAGGAAACCGAGGGACACCGCCTGCTAGGCGAGGGACTTGTTCTGCCTGCGTATGACCAGTGCCTGAAGTGTTCACATACTTTCAATATGCTGGATGCCAGGGGAGCCATCAGTGTCGCCGAGCGCACCGCATACATTGGCAGGGTCAGGAAGCTGGCAAGGGGAGTCGCCGTTAAATATGCAGAGAGCCTGGGGGAAGGCCCGGAGACATCTGCAGGCAGATAGCAGCAGGGTATATATATCATGGAAACTTATAATTTTCTTCTTGAAATCGGCACTGAAGAGATCCCGGCGGCTTTTATAGCGAAGGCGTTGAAGGATATGGCCGGACTTGCGGCCGACAGACTGAATGAAGCCCATCTTTCCTATGCCGGAACAGCTGTTTTCGGCACGCCCAGGCGTCTGATCCTGTCTGTCTCGGATCTTGCTGCAGAACAGCCTGACAGGGAAGAAATCATCACAGGGCCTCCGGCAGCCGTGGCGTTTTCGCCTGACGGAGAGCCTACGAAAGCCGGGTTCGGGTTTGCCAGGAGTCATGGAGTGGACGTAAGCGAACTCTATCTGGAAGAGACCGCACGGGGGCAATATGTCAGGCTGAAAAAAGTCGTAACTGGAAAGAGTGCGGCAGAAATCCTGGGGGAGATCATCCCGGGTATTATTACCTCCATTTCTTTTCCCAAGACCATGAGATGGGGTGCCAATGAATTGCGCTTTGCAAGACCGATCCGATGGCTGGTCGCCCTGTATGGTACTGATGTCATACCGTTCGAACTCGCAGGAGTTGAAAGCGGCGGAGAGACTATGGGCCACCGGTTCATGGCACGAGGGCCTGTTCCTGCTGTTTCAGATCCGGATGAATATCTGGAACTGCTGAAGAAGAATTCTGTTATTGCGGATCCGGCGATAAGGGAAAAGAGACTCCTTGAAGCGGCACAGGCAGCTGCGGCATCAGCCGGCGGGGTTCTCCTTCCCGATCCTGAACTGTTGCACACCAATACTTTTTTATGTGAATACCCATCAGCAGTGTGCGGTTCTTTTGATGAGGAGTTTCTGGAGCTGCCCCGGGATGTGCTGATCACCAGCATGAGGGAACACCAGAAATATTTTGCCGTGGTGGATTCAGATGGAAACCTCATGCCTGCTTTTGTCGCTGTCAACAACACTCTTTCATCCCGTCCTGAGCTGGTTTGTACCGGACATGAACGAGTGCTCAGGGCCAGACTCAGCGATGCAGCATTCTTTTACAGGGAAGACTGCAGGAGGCCCTTGGAGTCCTTTGTGAAAGAACTGGCAGGCGTGGTGTTCCATGAAAAACTTGGGACTCTGCTGGACAAAACCCGCCGCACAAAGGCCCTGGCCCACTACCTGGCAGGGCAGATCGTCCCGGATGAGACGGAAACGGTTGAAAGGGCTGCATGGCTGTGCAAGGCCGATCTAGTAACAGAGATGGTAGGTGAGTTCCCTAGTCTGCAGGGTAAAATGGGGAGGCATTATGCAATCCTTTCCGGAGAAGATCCGCGTGTGGCTGACGCCGTTGCAGAACACTATATGCCGCTCTATTCCGGAGGCAGGCTGCCCGGCAGCCCTGCAGGTGCTGTGCTGAGTATTGCGGACCGCATAGATACCATATGCGGGACCTTTGCCATAGGGCTTAAGCCCACTGGCACAGCCGACCCATATGGTCTCAGGCGGCATGCCCTGGCAATTATTCACATACTTGAAGAAGGGTCATCTTCCCTCTCTCTCAAGGCATTGATTGCAGAATCGCTCCTTCAGCTTGAAGACATGCTGCCCGATCTGCCTGATCATCTGACCGGCGACATTCTTTCTTTCATTGAAAGGCGTTTTTCATATGACCTGATCGCGAAAGGGTTTGAACAGGACGTGGTGGACGCAGCGGTCATGGCGGACTTTGACGACGTTGCGGACTGCATCAGCAGAGTAAAGGCTCTGGCCTCGGCAAGGAACCGGGAAGAATTTGAATCCCTCAGCATTACTTTCAAAAGGGTCATGAATATTCTGAAAGATTTTGCTGGAGGTGCTGTTCGGCCTT
>DTYO01000233.1 GCA_012961845.1 Thermodesulfobacteriaceae bacterium | reverse complement strand
CGCTTTACATCTTAGGCAAACTCGCGAACCGAATAATCCGGGTTGAATGCCGTACTATGCAGCAGTTGTAATAACCTGTGGTCGCATACAGAAGCTCCTCTGTCTTGACAGGTACTGCCCTGGAAGAGTATGGACCACAGTTTAGATTAGTAAAGTAGAGGTATGAAGCCATGAATGAAAGACACGATTTGCCCAGAAATTTCAGAGAATACAAAGAAATGTACACGGAGATGTTCAATGCATTTCAAAACGGTTCAAGCCTGGCCCGGGCGACAGGGCCTCTGGATATAAAGACTACTCATCTGATACAGATGGCGGCGGCCATAGGTGCACACAGCGAGGGTGCTGTTCACTCGCATGCTAGAAGGGCCCTGGAGGCGGGAGCTTCTCATGAAGAGCTCTACCAGACTGTGAATCTCATGATCAGTACCCTGGGGTTTCCTGCAGCCGCAGCGGCGTTTTCATGGATAAACGATATTATAAAGAAGGATTAGGCCTACAGCCTACATGCATGGTGCAGTGATGACCGAAAGAGAAAATATGCCTGAAAAGCCTTGGGGAGGGCGATTCCGTGAGAAGACAGAAAAACTGCTTGAGGAGTTTTCCGCCTCGGTACAGTTCGATTGCCGTCTTTTCAGACAGGATATAGCAGGCAGCAGGGCCCATGCCAGGATGCTCGGAAAACAGGGTATCATCTCACAGGCAGATGTCCGGGCCATATGCAGGGGGCTGGATGAAATAGAAAAAGAGATCGAATCCGGCGCATTCGAGTGGAGGCAGGACCTGGAAGACGTCCATATGAACATTGAAAGGGCCCTTGTAGCGAAGATAGGAGAGGCAGGCAAGCGACTGCACACTGCCAGGAGCCGGAATGATCAGGTGGCAACCGATGTCAGGCTGTATCTGCGGGGGGAAATAGACCGGATAGATCTACAGCTTGCTGATCTCCAAGAGGCTTTTCTCCATCAGGCAGAAAAATTCATGGACCTTCCCATGCCTGGATATACACATCTCCAGCGGGCACAGCCCGTCCTGTGGGCCCATCACATGCTGGCCTATTTCGAAATGACAGACCGGGACAGGGAGCGACTGATGGACTGCAGGAAAAGGGTCAACCTGTGTCCCCTGGGCAGCGCGGCCCTGGCCGGAACAGGATTCCCGATAGACAGGGATGCTGTTGCCAGAGAACTGGGGTTCATAGGCATAACTGCAAACAGCCTTGACTCTGTGGGGGACAGAGATTTCATCGTCGAATTTCTCAGTGCCGCCAGCTTGATCATGGCACATCTGAGCAGACTTTCTGAGGAGCTGATCCTGTGGTCTTCCCGGGAGTTTGGTTTCATAGAACTTCCCGATGGTTTCTGTACAGGTTCGAGCATAATGCCCCAGAAAAAGAATCCTGACGTACCGGAACTCGTACGCGGAAAGACAGGCAGAGTCTATGGCAATCTCATGTCTGTCCTGACGGTGGTCAAGGCCCTGCCTCTGGCATACAACCGCGATCTGCAGGAAGACAAGGAAGCCCTGTTAGACACTATCGATACGGTATCGAGTTGTGTGGAAATAACAGCTGCTCTGGTATCTAGGATGACGCCGAGAAAGGGAAGCCTTTCAAGGGCTGTTTCCACCGGTTTCCTGACAGCGACCGATATGGCCGATTATCTGGTGAATAAGGGGGTTCCATTCAGAGAGGCCCATGCGATTGTAGGGAAAGCCGTATCGAAGTGCATTGCCAGGGGGGTTGAACTGACGGAGCTGACCATTGAGGAACTCAAGGCGATCTCGTCCCTTATAGAAGAGGATGTCTTTGAAGTGCTTTCCGTGACAGGATCACTTGAGGCCAGGAAATCATCCGGCGGCACAGCTCCGTCTATGGTGGAGAGGGCCCTGAAGGAAGCGAAAAAGAGATTTAGGCGGCGAAAGAGAGAAGATTTGTACTGACAGACAGGGAGGTGTGAGCCATGGAGTTTCAGCAATAACATGAAGGGGAAGCATCTGAAAAAAACAGCATCTGTGCTGCTGTGTCTGGCTGTTGCGGCGGTCTGCTTCTCCATTTCTTCGTGCGGCAGAAAGGGACCACCGGTGCCACCTGGGACCCTCAGACCCAAGGCCATAGATGATCTCAGTTATACCATTCAGTCGGACGGAATAGAGCTGAACTGGACGATACCGGTCCGGAACAGGGACGGCAGTCCACTCCCCAGGATAAAGGCGTTCGAACTGTTCAAGGCGGAATCACCTCTGGAAGATGCATGTGCCGAATGCCCGCCTCAATATGAGCCTCCCATAGTAATCCCTTTTAATGCCAAGCCAGAGGAAGCCAGGAATATGTATTATGAAGACAGGACACTGGTAACCGGAAATATGTATACGTACCAGGTGAGGACTGTAAAGGGCCTGTTCAACAAGAGTGATCTGTCCAACAAGGTTTCTATTGCCTGGCACGTACCCCCGGATCCACCGGCAGATCTGGTGGCGAGGGCCGTTAGAAATGCCACTGTCCTTTCTTGGAAGCCGCCTCAGAAATGGGCGGACGGCACGCCTGTAGATTCAAATCTTGTATTCAGGGTATATCGTTCCAGGATGGATGAGGACAACTGGAAAGCGGAAAGGGGATTTGTCAGCCAGCCGGAATATCTCGATCCCATGTCGGGAAAGAGTGTACAGTATAAATACCGGGTTACTGCTGTCATGAATTATTACGGGACCCTGATAGAAAGTCTGCCATCCCGGGATACTACTCCTCATCTGTTCGAAACGGTGGCACCTGAGGCCCCGACGAGTCTAGTGGGCGTCAGCTCAGACAGGGGGGTTGAGCTGCTGTGGCAGGAAAATGCTGCGGCTGATGTGGCAGGCTACCTGGTCTACAGGAAGGGACCGGATGGATTGATCGACAGATTGAACCATGATCCGGTGACTGCTCCGAGATTTGTTGACAGGACGGTCCTTCCTGGAGGTAGATACGAATACTGGGTTACTGCTGTGGACGGTGCGGATCCTCCAAATGAGAGTCTGCCGTCGGCAGTGGTTAAAGTGAATCTGATCGGTGCGGAATAATTATTTGTGAGGAAGGTTTGTGTCGATTATGAACGAGTTTTTCTACAGGAACGGAGAATTATACTGTGAAGACGTTTCTGTCACCAAAATCGCAGGAGAGGTGGGGACACCGTTTTATCTATACAGCTCTGATGCACTCATCAGCCGGTTCAAGGCATATGACCAGGCGTTTTCCGGTTCTTCTCACCTGATTTGCTATGCTGTTAAGGCTAACAGCAACCTGGCGGTGTTGAACCTGCTTGCAGGGCTGGGTTCCGGCGCAGACATCGTCTCAGGAGGAGAGCTGAGAAGGGCCCTCAGGGCCGGGATAGAAGCCGCCAGTATAGTTTATTCGGGGGTGGGTAAGACGGAACAGGAGATAAGGCAGGCCATTGAGGCAGGTATCCTGATGTTCAACGTGGAGTCCATGCAGGAGCTGGATGTGATCACCCGCCAGGCCGGGCGGCTGGGACTCAAGGCACCCATATCTTTCAGGGTCAATCCTGATGTGGATCCCATGACTCACCCGTACATATCCACCGGACTGAAAAAAAATAAGTTCGGTCTGTCTATGTCTGATGCAAGGAAGGCGTACAGGGCGGCTGCAGCCAGGAAAGAACTCAGGATTTCAGGAATATCCTGTCATATAGGATCGCAGCTGACAGAGCTGCAGCCTTTTGTCGATGCCTTCAGAAGGATCCGGACGCTTCTTGAAGAAATAGAGTCTTGGGATATTGAGATCAAATACATAGATACAGGCGGTGGACTCGGTATCAGGTATAATGATGAGACTGCTCCCGAACCGGCACAATATGTCAGGACCCTGCTGAAAGAGGCCGAAGGACTGAACCAAACTGTCATAGTGGAGCCGGGGAGATCCATTGCCGGCAACGCAGGAATACTTGTCACAAGAATGCTTTATACCAAGGAGCATGAGGGTAGGCGTTTTTATATAGTCGATGCGGGAATGAATGATCTGGCCCGTCCCAGTCTCTATCAGGCATATCATGCGATCTTCCCCGTAGAGGAAACGGATACCCCCTTGAGGGAGACCGACGTCGTCGGACCAATCTGCGAAACCGGTGATTTTCTGGCAAGACAAAGGCCCATGCCGGATGTCCCTAGAGGCTCTCTGCTGGCTGTAATGAGTGCGGGGGCCTATGGATTCACCATGTCTTCCAATTACAATTCGAGACCGAGGATTCCGGAAGTAATGGTGAAGGGTGATCGCTTTCAGGTAGTCAGGAGCCGTGAGGGTTTTGAGCATGTCATACGGGGTGAACGTCTGTTTGAGCTAGACTGCTGAAACCCGGCATTAATTGAGTCGCATACGGGAGACATAATTGTGAACTCTTTTTCATTTACCAAGATGCATGGCAGCGGAAATGATTTTATCCTCATAGACAACAGACAGGGCGGCATATCCTTCGGGGAGGCCCCCGTCCTGGCAGAGCGCATCTGCAGGCGGAAGTTCGGGGTTGGTGCAGACGGTCTCATCCTCATCGAGGATTCATCCCATGCGGATTTCAGGTGGCGTTTTTTTAATGCCGACGGCAGTGAGGCTGAGATGTGTGGAAACGGGGGGCGCTGTGCGGCCCGTTTTGCACATCTGTCTGGAATTGCTCCTGAGAAACTCAGTTTTCATACCTTGGCAGGAATAATCAGGGCCCGGGTGAAGGATGCCAGGGTTAAACTTCAGCTCCCGGATCTTTCAGATCTCCTGCTGGACCTGTCTGTGGAGATTTACCGGGAAAAAGTGCAGCTTCATCACATCAATACAGGAGTCCCTCATACCATCTGTTTTATGCCGGACCTGAATTCGGCGCCCATACTGGATTGGGGACGGCGTATCAGGCACCACGAGCGGTTCATGCCTGCCGGGACCAATGTCAATTTTGTACAGGTGGACAATATGCATGCAATACGGATTCGCACCTATGGAAGAGGGGTTGAAGACGAGACCCTGGCCTGCGGGACGGGTGCGGTGGCAAGCGCTGTAATTTCAGCGTGCAAGGGGCTGGTGGAGAGTCCGGTGGAAGTGACTACATGGGGAGGCGAGGTGCTCCGAGTCTATTTCCGGCTGGACGGAAAAAATGTAGCTGATGTGTTTCTGGAAGGAGGGACGGAGGTTGTATATACCGGCCGTATCGATCAGTCCTGGCTGGCTGCCGTGTAGGGTCCGGGTCGGCGGAAAGTGGAATCAGATAAAATGATTCATCTGCACGAATCTGAACATAGTGTATCCGAAATAGAAGATGACCAGGAATATACCGCCCGTTCGGTTGATCTTTCGGCGGCAGGTTATTGACAGGGGAAGCAGACTTACTGACAGGAATGCCATTACTGCAAGATCCAGGTGACCGGCATCAGGCATGGGAATTGGTCCTATTACAGATGTTGCTCCCTGTACCAGCAGTAGATTGAAGATATTCGACCCTACCACGTTTCCTATTGCAAGGTCCGTCTCACCGCGCCAGGTGGCTATCCCGGATGTCACCAGCTCCGGCAGGCTGGTGCCTATGGCTACCATGGTCAAACCTACAGCCACCTGTGGGATATTTAATGCATGGGCCACATTTACAGCCGATTCGATGGTGATTTTGCCCCCGCATACCAGGGCTGTCAGGCCTGTGAGAGTCAGAATCAATTTGAATCCTATGGACTTCAGACTGGCTGCACGTGGAATCTGACCGGCCTCCTGTAGGAATGGATCGGCTGATCTGCCCCGGAGTACGTCTCCGACCGTGTAGTAGAAAAAGATGCAGAAGAGCAGCAGCAGGAGCATACCGTCAGACCTGTCGTAAGAGTCAGCGGTGTCGGACAGTATTCTGTCTGTACCCATGATGATTACGGCCATGGTGGCCACCAGCATCATGGGGATCTCTCTGGATATCACGATACTCCTGATCTCCAGAGGTTTCATCATGGCGGAAATGCCCAGGATGAGACCGATGTTGGCTATGTTCGACCCTATGATGTTGCCGAAGGACAGGGCGCCGTTTCCATTGATGGCCGCGGAGACGTTGACCGCCAGTTCCGGTGCGCTGGTGCCGAACGCAACTATCGTGAGGCCTATCACGAGCGATGATATCCCCAGGCCCGATGCCAGGGCAGATGCACCGCGTACCAGGGTGTCGCCTCCGCCTAAGAGCAGTCCGATCCCCAGCATCAGCAGGAGGAAGTCAATGATCATGAGTGCAACGAGCCTCTGAGAATGTATGCAGGAGTTTGAAGGTGACTCATCACATGTAATTTGCGGTATTCCGGCAAACCTTCTGTTATGTATCTGCCTGCAGGCTGCTGTAGACGAAGCTACCTGTGCACAGATACGGGTCTGGAAGACGGCTTGCTGTACAATATAAAAAATTATAACTTTACTGGTCTGCTGTCCAATAATTTTTCATTCTTGTCAGAGGGAAAATGCCGATTTAAAAGTTGCTTTGAATTTGATTAACCTTTTGATAAGTTACCTGTGATCAAAAGGAGGTAGCGTGTCTCTATTACAACTGATGTCCTGTTTGAACGGTATAGTCTGGGGCCCTGTAATGCTGGCCTTCCTGGTGGGGACAGGGGTCTATCTCACGTTTCGTTTGGGCTTTCTGCAGTTCAGATACCTGCCTTGCGCCCTGAAGCTGGTCTTTTCATCCCCGGATGATAGTCAGGCCAAAGGAGACATTACCCCGTTTCAGGCCCTGACAACTGCCCTTTCGGCGACGATCGGTACGGGAAACATTGCGGGAGTCGCTACTGCGATATTCCTCGGGGGGCCGGGCGCAGTGTTCTGGATGTGGGTCTGTGCGGTATTCGGTATGGCCACCAAATATGCCGAGGCGGTGCTGGCCGTGAAGTACAGGCATGTATTGCCTGACGGCACCATGCAGGGCGGGCCCATGCGGTTTATAGCGGATGGCCTGAGGCTCAAGTGGCTTGGGTGGCTTTTTGCCCTGATGGGCAGCATTGCGGCATTAGGCATCGGCAGCATGGTTCAATCCAATTCGGTGGCGGTTGCCCTCAGGGAATCGTGGGGAATTATGCCTTCGGTGACCGGTATTGTCCTCGGGGTGCTGACAGGGGTTGTGATAATAGGAGGAATCAGGCGGATAGGACGGGTCACGGAAAAACTCGTACCGTTTATGGGAATATTTTATGTGACAGGGGCTGTGGCCATACTCATACTCAATGCCAGCAGGATACCGGAGGCCCTGACTCTCATACTGCATCATGCCTTTACTCCTGCCTCTGCCACCGGAGGCTTTGCAGGTGCCGCCGTCTCAGCGGCTGTTCGTTTCGGTGTGGCTAGGGGGGTGTTTTCCAATGAGGCGGGACTGGGAAGTGCAGCTATAGCCCACGCTGCAGCCCGGACTAACAGTCCTGTCAGGCAGGGTCAGATAGGCATGACCGGAGTTTTTTTCGATACCATAATAGTTTGTACCATGACCGCACTGGTTATCCTCACTACAGGCGTATGGTCCAGCGGTGAAACATCGAGCGCATTGACATACCTTGCCTTCCAGCAGGGACTGCCCGGCCCGGGGGGCCTTGTGGTGACCTGCGGTATTACGGTGTTCGCATATTCCACAATGATCGGGTGGGCATATTATGGAGAGGAGTGTATAGAGTATATTTTGGGGATCAAGGCCAGGATTCCGTACCGTTATCTCTTTTGTTTTGTGATTGCTATAGGTGCCTTTCAGAAGGTGGATTTCGTCTGGAACTTTTCAGACACAATGAACGGGGCTATGGCAATCCCAAACCTGATCGGGCTGCTGGGTCTGTCCGGAGTAGTGGCAAAAGAGACAGGGAAGAGTCTGAAAGGCGGAAAATTTCTGTTTTCAGACAGGTCGTTGGGAAATGGATGACAGGAAGTCACTGAATTAATTTACAGGTTTTTTTGTTGCACAGTCAATTCAGTCGGCATCTCATGGCCGTATACCGGAACAGACGATGAACAGGAGAGATTTTCTAAGACTCATGGTTGCTTCAGCTGCAGGGGCAGTTGTTACTTCTTCACTGGCTGGCTGCGTCAAGGATCCGGTTACAGGAAAGAGGACACTTATTCTGATGTCGGAGGCCGAAGAGATCAAACTGGACCAGGCGCATTCACCGCACCAGTTCTCTGCAGATTACGGCCCGGTGCAGGATTCGGAACTCAATGCCTACATTTCAAGGGTAGGAAGCAGTCTTGCCGCCAGGTCTCACAGGTCGGACATGCCCTATTCTTTCAGGGTGGTAAATGCCGCATATATCAACGCCTACGCCTTTCCAGGCGGCAGTATAGCAGCTACCAGAGGTATCATGGTGGAACTGGCCAGCGAGGCGGAGCTTGCCGGGCTCCTGGGCCATGAAATAGGACATGTGAACGCCAGGCATACAGCCGAGCGGGCCACCAGAAGCATGCTGGCCGCCATTGCGGTTTCAGGTACGGCAGTTGCCGCGCAGGCTGTCGGTTACGGAAATTATGCCGGAATTGTACAGGGCCTGGGGCAGATAGGATCCGGGGCTCTGCTGGCCCACTACAGCAGGGAAAACGAACGGGAGGCCGATTCGCTGGGTATGAAATACATGGCCCGTGCAGGACAGAATCCGGAAGGCATGGTGGAATTGATGGAAATACTCATGCGTTCCTCCAGACACAGGCCCAGCGCCATTGAACTCATGTTTGCCACCCATCCCATGAGCGAGGAGCGCTTCAAAACGGCGGAATCCATGGCTGATTCACACTATCGTTCCATGATAGGCCGTCCGTTCTACAGGGAACGGTTCATGGACCATACTGTCGGTATCCGCAGGATAAGGGATGCCATCAGTAATATCCAGCTCGGTGAGCGGGAGATGTCCGGAAAGCGTTTTTCAAGTGCGGAAAACTATCTGGATGCAGCCCTCAGGCAGGCGCCGGATGATTATGCCGGTCTTGTGATCATGGCCAAATGCCAGCTGGCCCGAAAAGACCCGGAGGCAGCCGGCCGTTATGCTGAAAAGGCCATTGCAGTATATCCCGGTGAGGCTCAGGCACACAATGTAAAGGGTATGACAGATCTGATGCAGAAGAAGTTTGCCTCGGCTTATGAACAGTTCTCGACCTGTGAAAAGATCCTTCCAGGAAATCCCGATACAGGGTTTCTGAAGGGGTTTGCACTGGAAGGCATGGATCGAAAAGAACGGGCAGCCAGGGAGTATTACCGGTATCTGAACAGTGTCAGACAGGGACCAGCAGCCAAGTATGCATATCAGCGGCTGGTGGAGTGGGGATATATAAAGGATTCCCGCTGAAATCAGGGTACGGAGAAAAAATGGTCAGATATGTTGAACAGGTTTCAGGGGCAGAGGCCGATATAACGGTTCTTTTGGTCAGGCAGGATGATGACCGGGGTCCATTACTGCCGGGACACCAGGTGGTCAATGATCTGATACGGCGTGCTTTTTCTGCCGGCGATTTTTCAGGAAAAGACGACGAGTCCATAATGTTCTATCCTGAAGAACAGTCAGGAGAGTTTTCCCGCCGGATACTGGTGGTCGGGCTTGGCCGGAAGGAACTGACTAGGGAGACCTTTCGAAAATCTGCCGGCAGGGCGGCTTCAGAGGCCGCCGGCACAAGGGCGGCCAGAGTCTGCATGGTGATTCCTGAGTTCCTTGATTTCAACCCGGGAGAAATGGCCGAATGCCTGACCGAAGGTCTTGTTCTGGGAGCATATCGGTTCAGGAAATACAAGACTGATGATAAGAGCGACGAGCAGCCCGGGCGCATAGAGGAATTTCTGCTGTGCGGAAAAGATGCATCCGCCATAACAGCTGGTATCCAGAGGGGTGAAGTCTCAGCCGGTGCGGCCTGTTCTGTACGAGATATGGCCAATGAACCGGGAAATCATTGGACGCCCGGAAAATTTGAAAAACATGCACGGAAACTGTGTAAAAAACATAATTTCAAGTGCGGGACATTGTCCCGTAAGGCCATGAAGAGGAACGGAATGGGCGGAATATTGGGGGTCAGTCAGGGATCAGATCAGCCTCCAAGACTTGTCATTCTGGAATACATACGGAGCAAAAAGGGCCCTACTCTCCTGCTGGTTGGCAAGGGGCTGACCTTTGACAGCG
>DTYO01000232.1 GCA_012961845.1 Thermodesulfobacteriaceae bacterium | reverse complement strand
GGAAGGTAAAGATACCAGACCTGACCCGGAAGTTCTGGAGAAGAAACCGAGGAGGCATTACCGAAACGGAAAACATTAGAGAAAGTATGAACAAGCATAATACTGCTTTTGTTTTCACGGGATATGACATGGCGTTGCTTCTTGGTGGTGATTATTTTTAGGCATATATCGTGGTACACGATTATATGATACTGAATTTGCCGTATTTTCAGGCAAGCATATGCGAGAGTACGTCGCATTCCTGACGTACTGTACCTGATGGTTCCTGTTTTTCTGAATATCTCAGCGTACAGCTTCATTACAGGGTTAGTAATAAGGATGTCAAATCGTCAGAAAGGGATCATTGCCTCCCAGGGCACAGTGGCTGTATATTGTTTGCCGACTACAGGCCCCAATTTCCAGGTATTGTTCCAAGGACAGGTGTACCGTGACGGCTTCACCTGCATGCATCACCATAACGATACTGTCTTTCTTTTTACCGATTTCAGTAAGACGTCCGGCGGAGATCACTTCACTGTCATTTCCCGGCCTCGGTTATGAATTTCACCACTACTTTGCTCAGCAGTCTGTGCCCTGATCGTTCAGAATCTTCTATTTCAAAGGCAAAACCTGCAGTGGTGACAAAACCTGGAATAGATGACGCATTTGCCGCTATCACCAGTCCTGTGACCGTATCCAGTCATCGTGTCTTTTTCACGAGAGTGTCCAGAGCTGGACCGGAGGCCTGCATGGGCCATGGAATGCCGACGCCATTGAAAGGAAGGAGGTAGCACCTGGCCTAGATTATCTCGGATGCCGTTTTTCGACACTCAATCACCCATTTTGTCACGTCTTAACTGCTCCATTTTTCCATACCGGAAAAAAGAAACCGTATTTAAGTATTTTCCTGTTTTAATCCGACAAGGAATACTGAATCGGAGTTGGCACCATAATTGCTCAATAATCCGGTAAATAAATGATCACAGAATAGGGAGGCAGATTTTTCAGGACAAAGAAGGGATTCGACGACAGAATCATTTCAGACAACCATAACTAAGGAATAAATAACCAAAATTCAAATCATTAAATAGATGTTTACAGGAGGTAAATGATGTCAGAATTTTTCAAAAGGTTAAAGACTTCAGGCAACAAGGGTTTCACCCTTGTGGAACTCATGATCGTTGTGGCCATCATCGGCATCCTGGCAGCAATCGCCATTCCCCAGTTCGCCAAATACAGGGCGAGGGCATACAATTCAGCGGCCTTGAGCGATATGAGGAATCTCACAACGGATCTGGAAGGCTATTTTGCAGAATGGCAGGAATGTCCCGAAAATTCATAGCAAAGGGCTTTAATGTTCCTAGGATTTATTAGGTGGATTTTTTGGAATACAGTTAAAAACAGGAGTAAATAATGAAGAAATTAATACCTGTAATGCTTATTGCACTGATGATGATATGTCCTGCAGTTATTTTTGGAGCTGCTGACACCCTAAACAAGAACAACAATACCATAGGAGACGGGAATCACGCAAACGGGGGCGATGACTTGGAATATAATGTGTCTCCAAACGTAGAGATGTCGGTTTACGTCACTACTTCTGATTACGCCATGACATCCGCAAATACACAGACGGATACGGATAATGGCAAAGAGTATGGCTGTACCTCAACCGGATCAGGATATGCCCAGAGGACCAAGACAGAAAAAAAAGGAAAGGGACCTGCTGAAGTAGAAGCGGTTGATAGTCTTCCTGGTTCGGGTTGGGCATGGATAGGAGGAGGCGGTAGTTAATTGAGCCCGTTGGCGCCATAGAGAAGCAGACAATACTCCGGCCGGACAGTGTGCCCGGCCGGTTTCTTTTTGCTAATTTAAATGCCGGACAACATCATAATTGAAGTAAAGAGTCTTTCAAAGCGATACTCCGCAGGTCTCTTTCAGAAAAAAAAGGAAGCATTGAAATGTGTGTCTCTCCAGGTTCTAAGTGGCGAGGTATTTGGAATAGTCGGTAGCAACGGCGCAGGAAAGAGTACGCTGATTAAATCTCTTACCGGTTTATTGAAGCCCTGTTTCGGCACGGTCTTTATCAATGGCATCAGTCCGGTCGATGCTGCCAGCAGAAAAATGATCGGTTTCCTGCCGGAGAATCCCTGTCTTTATCAGAACCTTACCATTACCGACCATTTCCGGTTTATCAGCAGGGTCAACGGCCTTGATTCAGCCCTGACAGCTGAACGGGTGAAGGTCCTCCTGAATCAAGTCCGGCTTTCAGAGGCGGCCCGGACCCCATTAAGGAAATTTTCAAAAGGGATGATCCAGAGGGCGGCTCTGGCCTGCGCCCTCTTTGCGGATCCGGAAATCCTGATCCTGGATGAACCCATGTCTGGGCTGGACCCTCTGGGAAGGCAGCTTGTAGTTGATCTTATATACGAGTATCACCGGCAGGGAAAGACAATCCTTTTCTGCTCCCACATCCTGACTGATGTGGAGCGTATGTGTGACAGAATAGGGATCATGGATGAGGGGGAGATGAAATCCGTGATCAATGCAGGAGAACTTTCAAATATGATCGAGCATACCGGTAAAACCGGACAAGGGGCTACACCTCTTGAATCATACTTCTTAAACCTTGTTGGGGCGCAATAGATAAAGGCGGACAAGTCCATGCATCCTCGATTATGTGCCTCCCTGCAGTCATGCATGCACACCATACTGGATAACGGGTTTATTGGTTCAGAAAAGCGGTAAATCACGAGATTATGAGGAACTCCATCGCAATAGCAATTTTCACGCTCAGGGAGGGGCTTAAACAGCGTATCATCATAGGCTTATCCCTTGCTGCTCTCATCATGCTGACATCCGGCGTCATGATTTCAGGCTTTTTTATGCGCGATATTTCCAAAATTGTGGTGGATCTTGCCCTTTCCGTCGCGTCAGCAGGGGGATTGATGGTACCCTTTTTTGTTGGAATAAACATGCTTGCCGGTGATATTGAAAAAAGGACCATATTCACCATAATGGCACAGCCTGTTTCCCGGTGGCATTATGTTATAGGGAAATATATAGGGCTTTCAATTCTCACTCTGATAGTGATCCTTTTTCTTGCCTCTCTCGGTCTTGCCTCTATATGGGTAGGTAAATTGATGTACGGTCCTGTTTTTTTTAAAAAGTTTTCAATGAAATCCTATCTGGTGGCAGTTTTTTTTAATTATTGGGGAACAAACGTCCTGTTATCACTCGTAGTCATGTGGAGTTCCATTACTACCAGCTCCTTTCTGTCTTTTCTGCTTACCCTGGCATCTTATCTGATCGGCAATACCCTGGACGACATAGTTTCATTTGTGAACACCAATGCACCGAACAATCCTATGGAAGAGACGATTCAGACTGCGGTGATCTACCTGCAGTACGCGGTGCCGAATCTGTCGGCTTTCGACCTTAAACTGCCTGTTGCCCACGGTATCGCAACTTCAGTGGAAGAGGCGGCTGTTCTGGTGTCTTACGGCGCAGCATGTATTACATTTATTCTGATGATCAGTATCCTCACATTCAACAGACGCAACATCGCATGAAACGTTGTCTGTTGCCCTGCATAATAGGTTTATTTGCCCTCATCCTCTCGGTTCTGACTACTGAATCCGTCCATTATATCAGGGAGAGACACTCGCATGAAGTCCTTACCCGTATAAGCGATCTTCCAGCTTCGCTTCTCAAGGCCTCTGTCCTTGAATTTCACGGAGTATCAGCGGACTTGCTGTTGCTCAAGACGTTCACATGGGTGGGAATGAAAATAGGTGTAGGAGCCGATCTGACACGTGAAGAGTGGAAGCAGCTTGCCGGAATAATCGATAGAATTACAGACTTGGACCGGCGTTTCTGGGATCCGTATCTGTTTGCTGAAATGATGCTTACGTGGCAGGGTGGCATGGTTGAGGAAGCAAACAGACTATTGATTAAGGCATCAGAGGCCAATCCCGATGACTACAGACCTCTCTATTTTCTGGGATTCAACGAGTTCTATTTCAGGAAAGATGCAGCCAGAGCGGCGCCCTTTTTGAGACAGGCCGCCTTAAAACCTGGCGCTCCCGGTTTCCTGAAAGGTCTGGCTGCGAGATTCAGTCTTTATGGGCGTCAGACTCTGGCAGGGATAATATTCTTGAAAGGGCTGATAAAACAGACAACTGACGAGAAGACAAAAAAATATCTTCAAAAACGCTTAGAGACTCTGGAAATTATCAATATGTTGGAAAATGCCGTTACGAGTTACAAGGAGAAATTTGGGCATTCGCCAAAGACAATTCATGATCTGGTTACGGATGAAATTATTCAATATGTTCCCAAGGATCCCTATGGTGGAGAGTTTATACTACTGAAAAACGGAAGCGTTTATACAACCAGTGGGTTAATTAATCATGACAGATCAAGAAATACTAAAGAAAGACCAGGGAACCTCTCATCGAAGTAGTAGATTCTATTCAAAAAAATATTTATTTTACCATACTATATTGTTTTTAATGGTATTTTTCCTTGAGCTGGGCGTTCTTGTGATCTCAAGACAGCATTTTTTTAATGCTGGAAAAGTAGGTTCCTCATTTCAATCCCAATTAGATGTCGTTTTGTTCGTCTTAATGCCGTATCTCATTCCCCTGTTCATTTTCATGGTTTCAATCTATTTATTCTTTGCCTGGGGTAATTTTCAGATATGGTTATTTCTTTCCCAAAAAAATCGCAGAAAGTCAAAAAACATAATAAAAAACGCAAACTATATCGACTTATTATTATTCTGTGCACTAAATTTCCTCTTTTTTTTTGTTGTATATGTCTTTAATACCCTGTTGTATCCGGCTTCTGTCCATTCCTTTCAATCGCTTGTTAATGTTACGCCTCTATGTGTAAAAAAAGCCCTTTTGTTTTTTTTATCTGTTTACCTTGGTCTGCTTCTTTTTTCCTTAAAAAAGATGCAAAAGAACAGGGCGTTCTTGATCTTAACAAGCCTGTTGATATTGACCATATTCATAAATAATGTCTTTGTTTTTTTTACAAAATCTCACTTAACTGCTACAAACTATGGTACTAATAAGGGTAATAACGTTATTATCATAGGTATTGATTCATTAAGACATGATTTCCTGAAAAAGGATATAATTCCTCATGTATATGATTTTGTGCACCAGTCAATTTATTTCCCTAATGCATTCACTCCACTGGCCAGGACTTATCCTTCCTGGATGTCCCTGTTGACAGGAAAATATCCGTCCTACAATGGTGTTCGTTATAATCTTATTAAGAGAGAACTGATCGATCATGAAAATCTAACTCTTTCCAGCTATCTAAAAAAAGAACAAAACTATTATACAGTTCATGCAACTGATGAATCTAGATTCTGCAATATCAAACATGAAGACGGTTTTGATAAACTGATCCATCCAGTTACCGGGGTTGCTGATTTCGTATTAGGACGATTTCACGATTTTGTTCTTTTTAATTTGGTTTTGAACAATCGTTTGGGCAGAATGCTTTTTCCAGTAGTTAATCGCAACAGAGCGATTGCTTATTTCTACGACGGACAATCATTTATTGAAGACCTCTTACTGGAATTAAACAACCTTAAAAACAAGGATCGATTTTTTCTTGCTGTTCACTTCTGTTTGCCTCACTGGCCTTTTTTGTCAGCAGGAATAGGTAAGGGAACTTTCGGAGAAAATGGGCTTCTTCCTGAAAACAGGTATGAATTGATGCTTCG